>JASHVB010000373.1 GCA_030039695.1 Acetobacteraceae bacterium | reverse complement strand
CGCTCCGCCGCCGCCGGTCCCATCGCCGCATAGATCGCCGGATTGAGCTGCATGCGCAGCATCACTTCGTGACGGTCGCGTTCCTCCGACGCTGGCAGGCGTTCCAGCAGTTCGAGCGAATGTTGGTACTGCAGCATTGCCTCAACATTGGCCGACTGGCGCCGAGAACGCTCGGCCGCCAGTTGCCACCACTGGATTGCCTGCCGCAGCATCTCGGCCTGGGTGAAGTGATGCGCCAGCAGGGCCGGCTGGATGGCGACCGTGTCGGCGAAGTGCTCTTCGAGCGTCGCCGCGATCTTCGCGTGCAGCTCCCGGCGGCGGCTGTGCAGCAGCGTGTTGTACGCCGTTTCCTGCACCAGAGCGTGGTGAAAGACGTAGGTGGGCGCGGTCGCATCGCCGGTCGGGTGCACGATGCCGGCCCGCTGCAGCGCGCCGATGGCCGATTCCAGGGTGCCCGCAGGAAACGCCGCAACGTGGCGCAACACATCGTGGGAGAACTCACGGCCGATTACCGCAGCGATCTGCGCCACTTCGCGGCTTGGCGAACCCAGCCCCTCCAGACGCGCGAGCAACGGATCTTGCAAGGTTTCCGGGATCGCCGCGTGCGGCCCGGCCAGACCGATGCCATCGCCACGGGCGTTCGCTTCCACCACAGCCTTGGTCAGTTCCTCGATGAACAGCGGCACGCCGTCGGTGCGGGAGCAAATCTGCCGAACGAGTTCGGGCGGGAGCGCCACGCCAGCGACGGCGTCCGCCAGCACCGCGGTCTGCGACGGATCGAGGCCCATCAGACGCAGCGACACCGGCGCCACGTTCTCCGGCCATCCAGGTTCGAAGTCCGGCCGCGCGGTCACGACGACCAACACGCGTTCCGCGCCGATCCGCAAGACGCAGAGATGCAACAATTCCAGCGTCGTCGGATCGGCCCAATGAGCGTCTTCCAGCATCACGAGCGTTGGCGCACGGCGTGCTGAGCGCAACAGCCAGCCCGCAATTGATTCAAGCACGCGCTGCTTGGCTTCCGCGGCGGGGACATCGCGATGGTCCAGTGGCAAGGCGAGAAGCTGCGCGAAAAGCGGCAATTCTCTTGCCAGGCCCTGGGTCTGCAAGAATGTCGAGAGACGCCGCAGCCGGTGTTCGGGCGGTTCATCAGCGGCAAGGCCCGCGGCGCGTTGCAACCGAGCCGCGAGCGGATAGAGCGCGGTGCTGGCATGGAACGCGGAGCATTGCAACGAAAAGGACGTGTGCGGTTCGCGACGGATGCGATCGCGCAGTGCACGGACCAGTCGCGATTTGCCCACGCCGCCGACACCGGAGAGGTGCACCACCTGGCCGTTTCCGTCGCAGGCGCTGCGCCAACATTCGACGAGTGTGGCCATTTCGTCGTTGCGGCCGACCAGTTGATTGGCCGTGCTGCCACGCGATGCGGCGAAGCGGCTTTCGACGGCGCGCTCGGCGGTAATGCGCCAGACCTGCGCTGGTTCGCTGATGCCCTTCAATACGTGCCGGCCAGCGTCTTCCAGGACGAAGCGGCGTCCGAGCAATCGATGCGCCGCGTCGGATACCAGCACTTCGCCCGGTCCACACAAGCCTTGCAGCCGCGCGGCGACAGCCGGGATTTCGCCGATAACCGCTTCCTCGCGCGCGGCACCTTCGCCCAGAATGTCGCCAACCACCACCAGGCCGGACGCGATGCCGACGCGCACGTCGAGCTTGGAGCCCGGGCCGTTGCGCATCGTCGGGATGGCAGCAACGAGCCGCAGTCCGACGCGGACGGCGCGCTCGGCGGCATCTTCCTGTGCCTGCGGATAACCGAAATATGCCAGCACGCCATCGCCCATGTAGCGCGCGGGATGTCCGCCGGTCCCCTTGATGATCTCCTCGCATCGTTCGAAGAACGGACGCATCACGTCGCGCAGCTCTTCCGGATCGAGCTGCGAGGCCAGCGCCGTCGAGCCGACCATGTCGCAGAACAGCACGGTCAGATGGCGTCGTTCCGCGCCTGGCGCGACGCCGACCGGTGCTATGGGTGTCGGCTCCGGCAGTTTTCCTAACGCGCGGAGCAGGCGCTTGCGGTGGCCAAGGGGAATTGCGAGTTGCAGCAAATCCGCGTCCGTGAGGTCGCCAAGGACATCGACGTCGATCTGCTGTTGTGCGAACAGCGCCCGATACTGGCCCAAACCAAGACCATCGAGCCAGGCGCCAACGTCCGAAGCCAGAGCTGCCATGTCCACCCGCGAGCCTTCAGCCGCATTGGCGTTGCCGAGACCCCCGCTCCCCGGTAAGCATTGTATCGCGAAAACGTGAAACCGGAAAGACGGAATTTCCCGCAGAGGAGAATGATCGATGCCGCAGGTCAGCATCATTGGTGCGGGCATCGCCGGGCTCGCCGCGGCCTTTCGCTTGCTTCAGCGCGGCTTTGATGTCTGCTTGTTAGAACAGAATTCGTTTCTCGGGGGCAAGCTCGGGGCCCATCAGGGACATACGGGGGACGATTTCCACGAACATTCTTATCATATGTATCTCAACTGGTACCATAATTTCTGGAACATCGTCGACGATATCGGTGTGGCCGGCACATTTTTTCCGCAACCGACGAACGCCTATCTGCGACCGATGGTGAACGGCAAACAGGCGACGCTGGTCGAGACGGTCAATGTCGGCGCGATCGGCACCACGATGCAGAACCTGTTCAGCGGCCTGCGCTGCCCCCCTGACATGTTTATCTACAGTTATTCGCTGCTCGACCTTGTTTCCACGCCCGCGTGGCGGCACGAACGTCTGCAGGACACCAGTGTTCTGGCGTTCATGAATTCACGCGGCTACATGACCGACCAGGCGATAAGCGTGCAGCAGGACATGCTGGCCAAGGCCTTCGCCTCACCGAGTTTCCTGACGGCCTCCAGCAGCTTTCGCAAATTCCTCGCGTACGGCTTGCAGTGCCCCTCGCCGATGATGTGGCTGCTGCGTGGGAACACGCAGGAAGCGCTGATCGGGCCGCTGGAGGCGCACCTTGAGCGGATGGCGCGCGAGGGCGGGCACAGGCTCGAAGTGTTGCGTATGCATGCGGTGACAAAGCTGGAACTCGATCATTCCGGGCGCATCGTGAGGCTGCATGGGCATCAGCTGCAGGATCCCGCGTGGCTCGGCGCCGCCCATGAGCCGAGTGGCGGAACGGCATTCGTCCGCGACGTGCAGGGCGACGTGATTTTGGCGGTACCCCCACAGGCTGTTGCCCGCCTGGCGGACGAGGCGGTGTACCGGCAGGCCCCGGAGCTTGGCAACGCGCGCAAGCTGCGCAGCGAACCGATGATTTCGATGGATCTGTATTTCAACAGGAAACTGCCTGGGTTACCTGCCGCCATCGTCAATCTGCAGGATTCGGAGTTCGACCTCAGTTTCCTGGACACTTCGCAGGCATGGGGTACCGGCGGAAACACGATACTGAATGTCGTCGCGTCCGACGCACAGGCGATCGCGCATTACGACTATGACATGCTGAAGGAGCTGCTGACC
The DNA here is from genome assembly GCA_030039695.1 of Acetobacteraceae bacterium. Next base: position 9,340 of record JASHVB010000373.1, on the reverse strand, counting down.
AAAGGTCTAGGCCGCTACATTCCGTTCGAGCCCTCTGACATCGATCACTCGCGCACCTATCTGCAAACCAACCTGCGGGAGGCACTGTTCACCAACGAAGTCGGCAGCGATGAATGGCGGCCGCACACAGAATGCGGCATCTCTAACTTATTCATGGCCGGCGACTACACGCACAATCCGATCGACGTGGTGACGATCGAGGCGGCCGTCGTGAGCGGACTTCAGGCAGCGGAGACAGTGCGCCGGCGCGCACGCGTGGGTCAACCGATTGACATTACGCTGCCGTCGACCGTGCCAGACATCGCGTTGTTGCCGCTCAAATTCGCTGGCGCGCCCTACGCCTACGCGGCTAAGGCGATGTCGGTGTCGTCGCGGTGGCTGTGGGGGGCATTCCACGAGATGTTTCCGAAGCTGGGGCAGTAGTCGGCGGCCACGCCAGCGCAAATGCCGCATCGACGTTGCCGTTCATGTGCTCAGCCCAGCCATTGGCGACGGGTCGGAGCTCCGGCAGGCCAAGCTCGTGCAAGGACTTGCAGGTGCAGACGGCGGGTTTCGTCTGGTCGACGCCGCAAAAGCAGTTCCGGCCAGTGCCGTCGCCAAGGCGGACCTGAACGTCACCGCCATATTGCGTCCCTTCGCCGTGCGCCGAGCGATGAAACACGGTGCACAACGGCTGGCTGTGGCGGGGGCCTGCGGGGCTCTCCGTGGTAAAATATTGCAGCGGCACGTTGGTACTCCGCCCGCTGCCGAATCGCGGCAGGGTAATGGCCAGTGTGTTGGTATCGGCGTCGTCCACCGGGAAGGTTACGCTGCTTGGGCGATAGGTCGGCGACATACGCGGGGTAAGCAGCTTCTCGAAGTGCCAGATGGCATTGGAAGCGACGCGGCTCCATTCCGAATCGACCGACATGCGGATGACGACGGTTCCGGGCATCACGGTGGGATTATCCTTCGGCCGAGCCCACAGCTCGACACCGACTTCGCGATAGCCGCCGAAATCGGTTTGCTCGAAATCGATGCCATACAGCATCAACATCGCCTTACCGCTAAATCGGCAGACCTCGAATTGTGTGCCGTAATGCCGGAGCGCGGCCTGCGCCTTTTCCGCGTCCGCAAGGTAGAGCGCCCAACCCTGCTTCGCCGCCCGAAAACGCAGCGGCAGCATGACCGGCTTGCCGTCCACGACGCGAACGTTGGTGCTGCCAGACGGCTGCACGCGGGGATGTCCGTGCTCCGTAACGGCGCTGGCAAAAGCAAGCGCGGGAATGCTCGCCATCTCGGTCACGAAATTACGGCCGAGACGCAGAGTGTGCAGCATCAGGTCCTCGGCGTGTTCGCCGCCAACCCCGGCTTCCATCGCAGTTTTTACCGCCCCGCTTATATAATGCGAGCCAATATCGGCGCAGCGCTGCCAACCGTCAGCGAGCATCGTGATGTATGCTTGGCTGTAGATGCCGGGGCCGTTGGCGAGTAAACGAGACAGCAGGTCGGAGGCGAGCGGCATGGCGGTGGCCTTTCTGGCACGACACTGTCACGGCGAGGGGCGGAGCGACGAAGAGCCTATGGCCTTGGCGGCATAAAGGCCACTCACCCTCGATGTGGGTCGGGACGGTTGCCTCGGCGATCCTCGCAGAGCTTCCTGCAGGAACGACGACGCGTGACGCAGAGCAGCACCGCCTTTGTGGCGATGGAGACAGGAAGCTACGCAATGCAGTGGCGAGCGCGGAAGGCGGCGGTGACGGCGCGATCCACGACGTAGCCGGGATCGACAACGCCCGCGACTCGGCCATGACAGGTTGGGCGGGCCGTGCCATGCTTCGCGTCAAGAACCTGACAAAAACGGAGGACAGCGCATCATGCCGGACAACAGCCAGACCCTGGACTTCCTGCGCGGTGTCCGCGTCGTCGACTTCACCCAGTTCGAAGCCGGCCCCTCCTGCACCGAGGCGCTGGCTTGGCTCGGCGCCGAGGTGGTGAAGATCGAGAATCCCACGACGGGCGACCCCGGTCGACGCCTGCGGCCCGGCCAACCGGACGACGATCCGTATTACTTCCACATGTTCAACGCGAACAAGAAGTCGATCACGGTGAACCTGAAATCACCGCGCGGACTGGAGCTTGTCCGCGATCTGCTCCGCAAGGCGGATGTGTGTGTGGAGAACATGGCACCAGGCACGATCGAGCGACTGGGGCTGGGTTATGACAATGTCCGCGCGATCAATCCAGGTATCATCTATTGCCAGGTAAAAGGCTTCGGCACCGGCAGTCCGTACGAGAAAAACCTGGCGTTCGACATGATCGCGCAGGCAACCGGCGGCACGATCAGCGTGACCGGCGAGAAAGGCCGCGGACCGGTGAAGCCGGGATTGTCGCTCGGCGACACCGGCACAGGCATGACGATGGCGATCACGATCTTAGGCGCGCTCCATAAGCGGGCGCAGACCGGCGAAGGCCATCGGCTGCAGGTCGCCATGCAGGACGCGATGCTGCATTACATGCGCACCAACTTTTCCACCCAGGCGAAGAGTGGCCGGGCCGTGCAGCGTGACGGCACGCGCTCGGGTGGCGGCAGCAACGCACCGTCCGGTCTCTATCCATGCGCGCCGGGCGGGCCGAACGACTACGTGTGGATCATGACCAGTCGCGCCAACCCCGAGCACTGGGCACGGCTGTGCAAAGTCATGGGCCGGGAAGAACTGATCGAAGATCCGCGCTTCGCCACACCGCGTGACCGCGTAAAGAACATGGATGAGCTGGATGCGATGATCGCTGCCTGGACGCGCACGCGCAGCAAACACGACGCGATGGCGCAGGTCGGTGGGGCCGGCATTCCTGCGGGCGCGGTGCTGGACACCATGGAGTTGCAGAACGATCCGACCTTCGAGGAACGCGGCATCATGCAGGTGATGCAGCATCCGAACCACGGGCCGTTCAAGATGCCGGCCTGGCCGGTGCGAATCGATGGCAAGCCGCCGAAGGTCGAGCCCTCGCCCATGCTCGGCCAGCACACGGCGAACGTGCTGACCGGCTGGCTCGGGCTGAGCGCATCCGATGTAGAGGCGCTCAAAGGCGAGGGCGTGGTGTAGGTCGCAACCCACACGTCGTGGCCGGCGAAGGCCGGCCACTCTTGCGGCAATGATGCGGTGTCCGGAAAGGGTTGCGCGAAGGCGGGCTTTGGCGCGACCGGCTGAAGGGACGATCGGGCCAGCCGGGCGCCGACGCGAAACGTTCCCTCGACGAGCAAATCCAGGGGAAAGATTGCGTCGCCGCTTCGCTCGCCGCAATGACCGGGGACCAGGGGCAGGGTTTCCGTCCGCCGCGCGCTGATCTATCCCTGTCCGCGACACCAAGTGCAGGAGACAGACGATGCGCGCCTGGGCCGTGGTCGAGAACGGAGCACCGCTGAAGGAACTCGAACTTCCCACACCGGAGCCGAACGGCACCGAGGTGCTGCTGGAGGTGACGCATTGCGGCGTCTGTCACTCCGACCTGCACATTTGGGAGGGCTATTACGACATCGGCGGCGGCAAGAAGATGTCGTTAAAGGACCGCGGCGTCACGCTGCCTCTCGCCATGGGGCATGAGATCGTCGGCCGCGTGGCGAAGCTCGGGCCGGATGCGAAAGGTGTGAAGCCGGGCGACATCCGCATCGTGTTCCCCTGGCTCGGCTGCGGCACGTGCGACAAGTGCCTCAACGAGGAAGACAACATGTGCACCGTCGCGGCGCGGAGCCTCGGCGTCTACGCGAATGGCGGCTACGGCACGCACGTGATCGCGCCGCATCCGCGGCACCTCGTCGATCCTGGCAATCTCGATCCCGCGGTGGCGGCGACCTATGCATGCTCTGGGATCACGGTCTACTCGGCGATCCGTAAGGTGATGCCGGTACCGAAGCATGAGGCGATCGTGCTGGTCGGCGCCGGTGGGCTGGGCATGAACGCGATTGCCGTGCTGAAGGCGATCGGCCACGAGAATATCGTCTCGGTCGATGTCAGTGCAGAGAAGCGCGCCGCGGCGCTGGAGGCCGGCGCGCACCATGTAGTCGATGGCAATGGCGAGGATGTTGCCAAGCGCATCATGGATGCTGCCGGCGGACCGGTCCTGGCGGTGATCGACCTGGTGAACGGCACACAAACCGCGCGCTTTGCCTTCGGAGCGCTGCGCAAGGGCGGCAAGCTGGTTCAGGTCGGCTTGTTCGGCGGCGAACTGACGCTGCCGCTGCCGATTATGGCGATCCGCGCTCTGACGGTGCAGGGTAGCTATGTCGGCAATCCGAAGGAGCTGCGCGAGCTGGTGAAGCTGGCGCAGGATGGCCAGCTGCAGGCGCTGCCGGTTGCGACGGTGCCGCAAAACCAAGCGTACGACGCCCTGATGCGGCTGCGCGACGGCAAAGTGACGGGCCGTTTGGTGCTACGCGCGGACGCCGCCTGAGCCGGAGTCCACCACGACTCGGAGGCGTACGCGCTAGGCTGCGCAGATGCAGCCGCAGCATCCAATCACCACCGACCTGGTTTTGCTGGGCGCGGGGCACGCCCATGTCGAGGTGCTGCGCCGCTTTGCCATGCGGCCGGAGCGCGGCGTCCGGCTGACGTTGATCACGCGCGAGCCGGAAACGCTGCACGGGGGAATGCTGGCCGGGCTGATCCGCGGTCAGTACCGGTTCGACGAGGCACATCTCGACCTGGCACCGCTCTCGATCGCGGCCGGTGCGCGGCTAATCGTGGCCGAGGCGAGATTGATCGATCTCGCCGCCCGAATGGTCAATGTATCGGGCCGCCCACCCATTGCGTTCGACGTGTTATCGATCAACGTGGGTGGCGAATCGGCAGCGCCGAACACGGCTGCAATCGCCGTGAAGCCTGTGGGGCGGTTTCTTGGCCGACTCGCCGCTCTGGAAGCGGGGATGGGGCGCGGCGTACGCATTGCCTTGGTCGGCGGCGGTGCAGCGGGGGCCGAGCTGGCGCTGGCTCTGGCGCATCGATTTCGCGGTCGCTGCCAGCTCGTTCTGGTCTGCGACACGCCCGAGCCGATTGGCGAGGCGCCAGCGCATGCACGCCGAGCAGTCCGGGCGGCGCTGGTCAGCGCCGGCGTCGAGCTCGTATCGGGCGTGCAGGCCGGCGCGTTGACCGATGGGCGTTTGCCGCTGTCGGACGGCAGCTTTCTTGAGGCGGATGCGGCCCTGTGGGCGGCTGGCATGCGCGGGCCGGAGTTCCTCGCCGCGTCCGGCCTGGCGTGCGACGCGGCAGGGTTCCTGCGTGTCAATGCGGGACTACGCACGGTCAGCCATGACTTCGTGTTCGCCGCCGGCGATTGCGCCGTCGGGGAGGCTCGTCCGACGCCCAAGCCTGAGGTGTGGGCGACGCGTGCTGGAGCGCCGCTCGCCGCTAATCTGCGCCGCGCCGCCCATGGCGGGTCGGCGCGGCCCTGGCACCCGCGACGCGACGCCTTGGTTACCTTGGACCTGGGTGACCGACGGGCCGTCGCCTGGTGCAACGGGCTGGCCGTGTCCGGGCGCGCGATTTGGCAATGGAAGGACCGGATCGACCAGCGCTGGATGAGGTTGCACACGATCGCCGCGGCACGGCCCGCCGACGAGGCCACGAGGCGGTGCGATGCCAAGCTCAGCGCCGAGGTGCTGGGTGGCCCTTTGGCCGATGTGCCGGGTTTGGCGACACCGAACCTGCTAACCGGTTTGGATACACGAGATCTCGCCGCCGTGCTGAAGCCGCCAGCCGGCCAAGTACTGGTGCAGAATGTCGAATGGCTCCGCGCGTTCCTCGACGACCCCTACGTGTTCGGCCAGATCGCCGCCGCGCACGCGCTCTCGGGGCTGCACGCGATGGGCGCACGGGCCTGGACCGCCCTGGCGATCGCCGCCATTCCCTGCAGCGCCGTCGCAGCGAAGACCCGTACCGAGCTGAGCGACATGCTGGGGGGTGCGCGCGAGGTGCTCAGCGCCGACGGCTGCATCCTGATTGGAGGGCACAGCGCCGAGGCAGCCGAGCCATCGATCGGCTTCGCGGTCAGCGGACTGGCCGATCCACGCAAGCTGCTGCGCAAGTCCGGGCTGCAGGTCGGTGATGCGCTGGTGCTGACCAAGCCTTTAGGCACCGGCATCGTGCTCGCCGGGCACATGCGCGGCGAAGCGCATCAACGCTGGCTGCTCACCGCAATCGACAGCATGCGGGCGAGCAACGCCGCGGCATCGCGCGTGTTGCTGGGCCACGGCACGACGGCGTGCACGGTTGTGGCCGGTTTCGGGCTGGCCGGGCATTTGGGCGACATGCTGCGCGCCTCCAGCGTCGCGGCGGTGCTGTGGCCAGACGCGGTGCCGGCACTTCCCGGAGCGTTGGAGCTGGCAGGCGTGGGCATCGCCAGTCCGACCGCATCGCAGAATGCATTCGCGTTGCCGGGCGGTGGGGCAGATCCGCGCTCGGCCCTTCTGATCGATCCCCAGACGTCCGGCGGGCTGCTGGCCGGCGTGCCGTCCCGCAAGGCGGCTGCGTGTCTGTCGGCCTTGCGCGACGCCGGACTGCGCGGTGCGGTGATCGGCGAGGTAGAGGCAGCAGCGTCGGAGACACCGTCGCTAAGGCTGGACGAGCGATAGCGTGGCCGTCCCGGCAACCGCATCTCCAATAGTTGCGCGTTGCGGTCGGCGATCTTGTCGATGCGCACGCGCCGGACCCTTCGTGGGAGCTAACACATTGCACTGACCACACGGCGCATCCGGGGCGTCGCGCGCGCGATCACAACCACGATGGCGGGGCGTACGCTGCGGTTATGTTCGCTCGCGCGCTCCGTTTCGCCGTCGGTGCGGCGCATGCTCTCTGACCGGCCGGCATGCCAAGGCGGCGCAGCATGATGGCTGGGCGTGGGCTCACCGTGGCGATATTGGCGTCGTAGCCGCCGATCCGGTTGCCCCGCCACGCGCGATGCTTCGGGTCTAGACGACGCGGGCAAGCCCGAGCCATGCCTCTTCCGCGCAGCGGGAGGGGTCAGTTTAGACGACGATCGCCGCCCGTTCACTTGCCGCGCGTGACCAGGCGGCGTCCATGTCCTCATCGAACAGTTCGGTCAGCTTCTGCATCATCGTGCCGCCGAGTTCCTCTGCATCAACGATCGTCACCGCGCGGCGATAATAGCGCGTCACGTCGTGGCCGATGCCAATCGCGATCAACTCCACCTGGTCGCGGTTCTCAATCTCGCGGATCACTTCGCGCAGATGCTTCTCCAGGTAGTTCCCAGGGTTCACCGACAAAGTCGAGTCATCGACCGGCGCGCCGTCGCTGATCACCATCAGGATGCGCCGGTGCTCCGGTCGCACGAGCAGGCGGCGATAGGCCCACAACAGGGCTTCGCCATCGATGTTCTCCTTAAGCAGGCCCTCACGCAGCATCAGCCCGAGGTTCTTGCGTGCGCGCCGCCACGGCGCGTCGGCAGCCTTGTAGACGATGTGGCGCAGATCGTTCAGCCGCCCGGGATTGCGGGGCTTGCCCTCCTGCACCCATCGCTCGCGGCTCTGCCCGCCCTTCCAGGCGCGCGTGGTGAAGCCCAACACCTCCACCTTCACCGCACAGCGTTCCAGCGTGCGCGCCAGGATATCACCACACATCGCCGCCACGGTGATCGACCGCCCGCGCATCGAGCCGGAGTTGTCGATCAACAGGGTCACGACAGTATCGCGGAACTCCATGTCGAGCTCGCGCTTGTACGACAGCGCCTGCAGCGGGTTGACAACGACGCGCGACAGACGACCGGCATCGAGCAAGCCTTCGTCGAGGTCGAATTCCCAGGCACGCGTCTGCTGCGCCAGCAGGCGGCGCTGGAGGCGGTTCGCGAGCTTGGAGATCACGCCCTGCAGATGCTGCAACTGTTGATCGAGCTGCTGGCGCAGCCGTGTCAGCTCATCGGGGTCGCACAGCTCCTCGGCCTCGATCTCCTCGTCGTAGAGACGGGTGTAGGCACGATAGACCGCAGACTCGTCGACGTTGGGTCGCTCGCGGCGCGGCTGCGGGCCGCCGGGGCGGTCGTCGCCTTCGGCGATCGCCGCTTCGTCCTCGGATTCCGTGCCTTCATCGTCGGCCGCCTCGCCTTCCATTTCCTCGGGATTGGCGCCGAGCATTGATTCGGATTCGGACTGGCTTTGCCCGTCGCCTTCCTGCGACTGGTCCTGCTGGCCGGATTGTTCGCCGCCCTCCTCGCCCTCCTCGGTCTGATCCTCGGGTTCGGCTTCGGCTTCGGCTTCAGCGAGATCGAGCGCCGCGAGCAGCCGGCGGGCGACGCGGGTGAAGGCCCGCTGGTCGTCCTGCGCAACCCTCATTTCGCCAAGGGCCTGATCCGCCTGATCGCCCAGCGTGTCGCGCCACATGTCGAGGATGCGCTTCGCCTCGGGTGGCGACGTCTCGCCCGACATAGCTTCACGCGCGAGCAGCGACAGAGCGGCGGCGACCGGCAGCTGATCCTTTCGCGTCATCCGATCGTAGCCTTCGGCGACGCATTCCTCGGCGAGCCTGGCGCGCAGGTTGGAAGCGACACCGGACATGTAGCGCGAGCCAACAACTTCTACCCGCGCCTGTTCCAGCGCGTCGTAGGCATCCTTAGCCTCGCGGCGCGCGGGCATTCGGGCGTTATGGACCGCGTCGTCGTGGTGCTTCAGGCGCAGCGCGATGGAGTCAGAGGCGCCGCGCAGGCGGGCCATTTCCGCCGCTGGCAGCGCGCGCGTGGGCAAGGGCAGGCGAGCACGCTTGCCGGACAGGCCGGAGGGGCCTGGCTGGAACGCCACCTGCACGTCGGGTTGTTCGGCGATCGCCCGCAGCACGCCGGCGGTGGCGCGCTTGAAGTCTTCCGTCCGGGCGGTGTCCTGCTTGCTTGTGCCGCTCATGATGCGCTTGGGCTCCCCCTCCCTTTGTGTGAGGGGGTTGGGGGGAGGGATTCGTATCGCGTCGACCCCCTCGCCCTAACCCCCTCCCCGACGGGGACGGGGGATTCCTTCTCCTTCCTCTGACCTTCGACGCTCACTTCCTGGTCGTGAAACCGCCGGTCGGAATCTCCTCATTGAAGCAGCGCTGGTAGTACTCCGCCACCGTCGAGCGTTCTGCTTCGTCGCACTTGTTCAGGAACGTCACCCGAAATGCGAACCCCACATTCCCGAAAATCCGCGCATTCTCGGCCCACGTGATCACCGTGCGCGGCGACATCACCGTGGAGATGTCACCATTGATGAACCCGGCACGGGTCAGATCGGCGAGCGCCACCATGCTCTCCACCCGCTTCTTAACGGCGGTCTCGGTCTCCGGAATGCCCATCTTCGCCAGCACGATTTCCGTCTCCATGCCGTGCG
>JASHVB010000372.1 GCA_030039695.1 Acetobacteraceae bacterium | reverse complement strand
CATTATGCCGAGATGAAGGGCGTGTCGATCGCGCCCCATTCGGTGGGACATCTGCACGCCCATCTGGTCTCGGCGTTCGGCGAAGCGGCGTTCGGCGCGGAATCGCATGGCGATGCGGAGCGGCATCCGATCCATCACGCGATCTACCGCGGCGGGGCTGCGGTGCGGGAGGGCATGGTGCATCTGTCCGAGGCGCCAGGGTTCGGCGTGGAGGTGGACTGGGGCGCGGTGGCAAATTGCCGCGCGTAACGCGCGAACCCGCGACCATCTCTCATCGGAATTCGATCGAGCACGTACCCCGCGGGGCGCGGCGATGCCACCCGCGTCGCGACCTTACTCGGCCGCCGCCTGCATACTCTGCGCTGGCGTCCGCACCCGCGCCATCATCGCCGCCGCGTTTCCCCGCACGATCGCCTCCCGCTCGTCCTTGCTGATCCGCGCATCCGCCAGGGCTTGCCGCGTCCAATCAACCCCGAATGCCGTCCCGTCCGTCCCGCAGACGATCCGTTCCGCGCCATAGAGCGCCACGGCCGCCTCGATCGACCGCGGCCCGAATGAGTTGCAATCCACGAACACTTTCGAGCGCCGGAACCGAGCCGACGGCAACTCCTCCGCCGGCGTGTCGAGCAGGCAGCGGTGGTCCATTCGTTCGATCTCGTATGGAATGTTGCCGCCCAGGTTGTGCACGACCACCGTCACACCGGGATATGCCGTCAGCAGATCCGTCAGGCACAGCGTCACCATCACCGAGGACAGACTCGCCTGCATATCCAGGGTGCCGTTGCGCCGGCGCGCGTTGTCTGCCTCGCCGCCGAATTTCGGAAACGCATCGCCAGGCCGCGGCCCATGATGGACGAACAACACCGCCCCCAAACGGCTCGCAGCCTCCAGGAGCGGCCGCAACGCCTCGGCGTCCTTGCGCGTCAGGAAGAAATTACCAGGCAACTGCGCACCCAGCATGCCTGGCAATCGCATCGCACGTTCGAGCTCTGCCGCTGCGGCATCGATGTCCGTAAGCGGCAGAGCCGCGAAGGCGGCGAACCGCTCCGGATGCATCGCGCAGATCGCCGCGAACGCGTCATTCACGCGCCGGCACAGCGGGCCGGATATCTCCAACGGCTGCGACTCGATCCAGCAGAAGGCGCCGAGCACCGACAGCACGCTCATCTCCACCCCCTGGCGGTTCATGCGGGCGAGATGGAATTCGACGTCATCAAACGCGTCTGCCAGCGGCGTATCGCCGCTGCGTGACTTCAGCACCTCAGCGCCGTCCGCATGACGCGCGATACGCGGCTCCTTCAGCCTGGCGCGAAGCGCCTCCGCGACTTCGGCGGGCCGCCAATGGGCGTGCATATCGATCATGGCTCTGTCCTCCCAGGATGGTGCAGCAGCTTAACCAGGCGGCGGCGCACCGCAATCCGGGCGCCCCCCACCGTCCTGCCGCCCGGTTCTCCGGTGCACAGGATTGTGGTTGAGGTCCAAGTCATCCACCCCGGACTTCTCGCCGCGCAACGGCACGCTATTCCAATACGCTGACGCATGCGCCGGTCACTGGCAAAGATCTCGCCACGCCCGTCGACGGCCCACAAAAAGCTTCGCTTTTGGCGACACGCGAGGGACGTCGCAATGAGGCAGCCCGGTCGTTGCGGGGAGTGGAGCGACGAGACAATCCCTGCATGACGGGGCAATCACGAACGAGATTGCTTGGTTACTCCGCTCCCTGCGATGATGCGAACGGCGTTACTCCGCTGCGACCTTCAGCGTTTCCGGATGCCGCGCCTGGTGCAGCCGCTCAGCATAGGCGGCCTGCCAATCCGCCGCAGCCAGTTCGCACTCGCCGCTGCGTACCTGTTGGAACAAGTCCGGCCGATCGACGCACGGCGGCACCGCGCCCTTGTCGCGCCACGCGCGCGCGGCGATCAGCAGCCGGCGGCGCGTGCGTGTGATCATCTGATCGCTCGGTGCCAGGTGCTCGTAAGTGTGATCGACGATCTCGCCCATGCTTTCGGTGATTGCCTGGTCCTGCATCGCGATATGGGTGATGCCAGTGTAGATCACGTCGTTGCGCTGCGCCTCGCGATCGATCAGGTAGTCGTTAGAGGCGTTCTGCACCGGCCGGAAGCGGCCGAACCAATCGGTCGTGTTCGGCAGGTAGTCCGGTGCCGGCGTCGAGCCCGGAATCTGCTCGCCACCCTTCAGTACCGCCGTGCGAGACGCCTGCTTCCAGCTGAAGCCGACGAACATCACATGTGTGTCGTCCATCGGCACCCAGGCGCGCGCGATCACGCGGTCGGCGAAATCACCCTGCGGGATGAACGTCCAGAATGGGAAGGCGAAATGCGCGAACCGCCAGTACGTCTGCCCATGCCTTGCCGGGCGATAGGCGCAGTACATCGTGCCCCAGTCGGTATCGCTCACCTGATATTCCGGCGCGCGATTCGCCACCTGATATTGCAGCCAGTTGTCTGTATCGACCTGGTCCGGCCGTACCGAACCGACATGCAGCCAACTGAAGTGCGAGGTGTCGATGTCGCCCTCCAGCGCCTGCAGCCAGTTGCACTCGCGCTGCGTGAAATTGAGCGCGACCTCGCTTTCCGCCAGCAAGGTCGCTTCGATCTGCGGCATCGGCGGCGCCTCGGCGCGGGTGCCCATATACACCCAGACGACGCCTGCCCGTTCCGCCACCCGGTACGCCTTTGCCGTCACCTTGGCGCTGAAATCCTGCTCTGGCGGCAGGTTCGGCATCTCAAGACACTGGCCGTTAGCGGCGAATTTCCAGCCGTGGTAGACGCAGCGTATGCCGCCCCCTTCGTTTCTTCCGTAAAACAGCGACGTGCAGCGATGCGGGCAGCGATGGTCCAAAACACCGACCTGTCCGGATTTGTCACGGAACGCGATCAGCTTCTCCCCCAGCAGCATCAGCCGCACCGGATCGCCGCCGGCGACCAGCTCCGAGGCCTTCAATGCCGGCAGCCAGTACTGCCGCATCAGCTCGCCCATCGGCGTGCCGGGGCCGACTCGGGTAAGTTCCTGACCTTC
>JASHVB010000371.1 GCA_030039695.1 Acetobacteraceae bacterium | reverse complement strand
TTACATCGAAATGTCCGCGCGGATGATGGGCCAATTTGAACGGTCCCTGGCGATTTCGGAGCAAAGCATGGTCATTGCCCTGGACCGTGGACACTTGTTCTCCATTGTGTGGGCAAGTGTTTCCCGCATTTCCGCCCTGCGCGGCTTTGGACGCTATGCGGAGGCAGTCGCCTGCGCTGATCGCGCCATCGATATTTGCAAAAAATACCGATTTCATGCTCGCATCGGCAACGTGTTGCTGCATCGAGGACCTGCGCTGTTCGATCTTGGCGATGAAGAAGGAGGTCTGGAGGACCTGCAGCGGGGCATCGCCCTGTGGCGCAGGGTGAACGGCATGTTCATGCTCGCACGCAATATGACGATCCTCGCCGACTACCAGTTCCGGGCGCGCCAATTCGAGGCGGCCCGCGCCAGTCTAAGCGAAGCCGAGCACCTCGCCGAGGCGACAGAGGAAAAAGATCACCTTGCCGAAATCATCCGGCTGCGTGGCCGCCTCTGGCAGAACGACGGACACCACCAAGCCGCGAGGCGCTGTTACCAACGGGCAATTGCGCGATCCAGTGAACAGCGAGCTCGCCTTTTCGAACTGCACGCCGCCCGCGACCTGGTCAGGCTCGCGGAAGAGTGCGATGCCGCGGCGAAGGAACGGGACATGCTTCGTGCCATGGTCGACAGGTTCCCCACCGGACTTGATATTCCGATCCTCGCCGAATGCCGCGAGTTGCTGCGGTAGCACGCCCTAGAAGGACTCGAAATATTCGCGATGCTCCCAGTCTGTGACGAACGTTCGAAAGCGATGCAGTTCGTGTCGGCGGACCGCAATGTAGTGATCAATAAATTCGTTCCCGAGCGCTTCGCGGAACATGGTTGACGCGGAGAGCGCATCTATTGCTTCATCAAGACCCGCGGGCATCAGCGGCCTTTGCGTCTGTGCATAAGGGTCGGGCAGCGGATCGCCTGGATCAAGCCTGTTTGCGATGCCATCCAAACCGGCGAGAATTTGCGAGCCCATATAGAGATAAGGATTGGCCGCCGGATCGCCGGATCGGTTCTCGATATGAGTCCCTTGATCGCCCATGCCTCCAACCAGTCTGCACATCGCGCCTTTATTGTCATACGACCACAGCACGCGATTAGGCGCCAACGGGTTTGCATGCAGGCGCTTGTAGCCATTCACCGTAGGATTTGAGAAAGCAGCACTTGCGCGCGCATGCTCCAGCAGTCCTCCGACAAAGTGCGCCCCAATGTTGGACAATAGTTTACCGGCTTCGGCAAACACGTTCGCATCATTCTCTCTATGGCGCAGTGACTCATGCAAATGCCAACCGCAAGAAAACACATTTGGAAGAGCTGGCTTTGCCATGAATGACGCTAATAGCCCGGCGCGCCGGCAGACCTGCTTGACGGTTGAACGCAGCAGAACGGCCGCATCTGCGGCGGCGAGATCGTCCAGAGGATCCAGCGAGATTTCGATCTGGCCTGGCCCCCATTCCACATCGACAATGCGCAATGGCAGGCCGACGCTGATCAGCGCATGTCGGATGCGCGTGATAATGGGCTCCAGTTCATCGAGCACATTCTCGGCCATGTACTGATAGCCGTGGCGTAGTGCCTCGACCTCCGGGGGTTCTGCCGGCTGCGCACAGTCGATCAAATCGTTCCGGGGTTGGCTGATCCTGAGGATGTGGCATTCTATCTCCACGCCACCAACAAAGGTGAAACCCCGTTCTGCCAGCAGACCGCACGCGGTCTGCATGACCAGGCGGGGATCGAGCGGACAACGTTCTCCGGATGACAGATAGAGGTCACTCAGCGCCCAGCCGCATTTGTGTGCCCAGGGCAACACCCGAAAGGTGTCGAGATCCGGAATTGCCAACATGTCCCCCGCGCCGCCCATCGCATCGCGGCCAAAGCCCCCATCACGGGAGAACACATTCTGAAAGATATTGTTCGCAGAATCCATGGCAAAGAGCGCGGTGGTGAATGGAACCCCGTTGCAGGCTGCCTGTGAAAATAGCCGTGCCTCGATCGGCCGGACGCGAACGATGCCGTGCGTGTCGACGAAAGCGACGCGAACGACTTCCAGATTCTCTTCGCTAATCTCTGCCAGAACGGAATCCAACTTGTCCTTCCTCTCCGGCGTGTTCCGGTCGGTCCGTTCAATAAATCTGAGTCGGCCAATCGAATAATCCCTCGAGGCATTCCGTATCGCGCTGCGTTGGTCAGCCGCCATCTTCGCCCCCTTTAAACTTGGCACTTTCCATCATATTGCACCAGATTTTCTGCGATTGACACAAGAATTATGCTCGGTGGGAAGGTCAAGCTCAACTACCGGGCCATGTGGAGGCGAAACGTCTGCTTTGAGCTGAAACCAGGCGGATGTGCAAGAAGCAGCAAATGCGCTGGTCAGCGGTTGGCGCGCCGCTTCTCCTGCACGTGCGCACCGCTGTCTGAATGGCCGTCTCAGATGTTACGTCGGCTTCAAGTTTCAGCAGTGCGTCGTGGCAAACGACATTACGCCGGTCACGATTGCAGCTTAATCACCCCCAGGTTTTTGCCGGTCTCTCATAAACGGCAGCACGACAGCCGACGTGATCACACGGCTGGCCATCAGCGCCGCACCACGCGGCCCTTTTGGCGAGGCGGAATGACTCTCACCTCCCCGCTCGCTATGCTGTGAGTTACCACACTAACAGGACTTGAAGCCGTGAGCAGAATACAATAGCCGGTCGAACCTGACGTACTTGGCCTTGCTCTAGCAAATAGGGCCGTCCTCGCCATGATCCTGCGCGTGCTCAGCAATACGGGCGCCGTGTCGAGCGACCAAGTTGAGCAGCACTTGCGAGACATCATTGGAATGTTCAATCGTTCGGGGGCGGCGGAAGCCGAGCGTTTGGCCGCTGCCCACGTGTCCGATATTCTTGAGAACGTTTCGAGTCCACTTCCGTGACAGACCCCCCGCTCCGCGCGGGGCGGGAGGCGCAGAGACGCGTGATGTCCCGGTACCGTCCGGATGTCGGCGCTTGCTCGCAGTCAACACGACCGAGCCAGGCCGATATTCTCGTCATATACGGCAACCTGACACCGCGGCCGCTACATTCAAAACTTCACTCGTGCGCGGCCTGTCGGGCCAGCAGATGTACCAGGGGGCGCATAACCGACGCGCGGGCCGGCGACATCGGTGATCGCGTTGTTCGGTCCTAGCGGTATCATGCCGATCGACAGGCCGAGCTGGCGAAGCCGCGCACGCTTCATATCAGAGGTCCCTCCAACGTTTAACGTGATCCGCGCGCCGGGCCGTCGAGCGCCGCCGTCGTCGCGTCGTAACTGAAGAACCAATCCGTCTCCGTCGGACCGTGCATCCAACTGTTCTCGATCGAGATGCGTTGCACCTCCGCGACTCGGGGAATCCGCATCGCCTGGTAGCGACGGACAGCCACTGACGGGTCGCCGTACGCCACCAGACAGCGTGCGAGTATCGTCGCGTCCTCGATCGCCATCGAACCGCCGGCAGCCATGTAGGGCCGCACCGGATGGCACGCGTCTCCCAACAGCACGATGGGAGGATCCGACCAGAGGTCATTACGCTCCCGGTCAAAGATCGGCCAGACGGTCACGTCGAGGGCGGCCTCGACGGCGCGGCGCAGGTCGGCGTGAAAATGTGTGAACGCGGCGATGAACTGGTCGCGGTCGCAAGGCAGCGACGTTTGCTCGCTCTCCCACGACACCGCGGGAACGCTGGCCATCAGATAAACCTCGTCGCGTCGGTTGGTCATGAAATAGGCGAGGATGTGACGGTCCGTTCCCCACCATTTGGTGCAGTCGCGGATCCGTGGTCCGGCTATCCGGTTCGCCGGAAAAATCGCGCGTTGCGCGACGCGGCCGGTGAAGCGTGGCGGCTCGGCGCCGAGGAGTACCTCGCGCACCCGGGACCAGATTCCGTCGGCACCAATGACGATGTCGGCTTCCGCTGTCGCACCATTGTCGAACCGTAGCCGAATTGCCTGCGATGTCTCCTCCAACCCAGCCAGCCGATGACCGAACACGATCGATCCGGGGCGTAAGGCAGTTTGCAAAACGGCATGCAGGTCGGCGCGGTGGATGTTGAGCAGAGGTCCGCCGAAGCGCGCTTCGGTCGCCGCATCCAGCACGAGCTCAAAGGTTGTCTCGCCGGTGTCCCATGTGCGGCTGACGAACGCGTCTGGCCGGATGCCTGCGGCGATCAATCCCGGCAGCAAGCCGAGCCGTGCGAGCGGAGCGACCGCGTTGGCACCGAGGATGATACCAGCGCCGATACGTTCGAACGAGTCCGTTTGCTCGTAAAGCGAGACCGCGAAGTTCTCACGCTGCAAGTACGCCGCCACGGTCAGGCCGCCCAGCCCCGCGCCGACCACTGCAACGCGCACGCCACCATCCATGCAGATCATACGATCGGCGGATGCACCCGGCGCCAGTGCTCCGCGATGTCCTGCCCGGTTGCGACCCAGACGCCGTCGTGGCGGCTTACATGTTCCAGAAAGCGGATCAGCCCGGTAATGCGTCCCGGCCGGCCGATGAGCCGATCGTGCAGCGCCAGCGACATCATCCGCGGCCGGCGCGCGCCTTCGCCGTACAGCACATCGAAGCAGTCGATCATATAGCGGGCGAAATCGTCTCCGGTCGAAAATCCCGAATTACGGTCGAAGCGATTGTCGTTGGTCTCAAAAGAATAGGGGATGACCAGATGCGTGTGCCCGAGTACGTTGCGCCAGTACGGCAGCTCGTCATTTAGGCTGTCACGGTCGTACAGAATTCGGCCGGTTTCGACAAGCAACCGGCGGGTGTTGGCACTCGGTCGTCCGGTCATCCAACCCACCGGTGCAACGCCAGCGACACGCTCCAGCGTCTCCAAAGCCAACCGGACATGCGCGCGTTCGTCGGCTTCCGGCATCGTCTGGTAATCGAGCCAGCGGTAATGATGGCTGACCAGCTCGTGCCCCTCGGCGAGCCAGCCGCACACGAGGTCAGGATTACGTTCTGCCGCCCGCGCCACGGCCAACAGGCAGACCCTCATCCCGAACCGCCGGAACAACTCCAGTAGGCGCCATGCGCCGACGCGGGAGCCGTATTCGAACACTGATTCAACGAGGACGCTGCGCAGGCCCGGAAGCGCCGGCTGGCCGATATCATTCAGCGAGCTTTCGGACGTGGCGTCTCCATCCATGATGGAGTGCTCGCCCCCACCCTCGAGATTCACGTTGATGTTGAGCGCAAGCCGGGCCCCGCCGGGCCATTGCGGATCGGGCAGTGACGCGCCATAGCCAATGTAATCGCGATCGTCGTCCACGTATCCGATTCCCAAACCAGCTCGTCGGCGTGCGCGCGTGCTTGAGCGGTCGCCGTGCATTGGCCCCAACGAACCCGCGCGACGCGATAACCCTCACATCTGATTCCCGCACCCGTTCCGGTCCCGCCAGTAGCGCCTCGGGCTTTGTCTCTCCATGATCGGGGAAGATCCGGTCGTGCGTCCAGCGCCCCCAGAGATAGTACACGGTCATGGATCTTGCGCCAG
>JASHVB010000370.1 GCA_030039695.1 Acetobacteraceae bacterium | reverse complement strand
TGTCGCCTACTGCCCTCGCTCAAGGTGCTCCTTCACGATCGCCAAGCCCTTTTCCATGTTTTGGACGAAGGCGTCCCTGAGCGTATCCGGTAGCACGTCGGTGATCCAGACCAACCGACTTGCGTCTGGCCTTTCGTCGAAGACCTGGAATGACGCATTGTGATGTTTGCGTTCCGGAACACCGACCGCAGCGTAGGCTAGGCGCCGGTTCGCATCGTCGATGCCAATAATGCGCTCCGGAACGACACGGCCATTGATAAAAGTTACGACGCGGACGTCGCCTTCCATGCGAACATCTGCGACAAAACCGGGTGCCATTCGGGTGTGCACTGCACCGACGTCTCGGATTACGCTCCAGACGCGTTCTGCCGGAACGGCTATCACAACTTCCCGATAAATGGATGCCATCTGACGCCTCCTTAACCGCTGCCTTTTGACTCTGGCATCATGGCGCTAATCCGTCTGGCCATTTTCGGCCATCATCATCCGCCGAAACCGAGGATGGGACCGCTGGCCGGTTCGTGTCTCAAAATAGACGTTAATTCGAGTATCGTGGTGCCGAATATCGTGAGACCGGCAAATCAAGGGAAATCAGCGTGTTGTGATTGCCATAAGATCGGCGACGCTGCCGTTAATGCGAGAACCTGCCCAGCTGTCACGCCATAAACCTGCAACTGTCGGGCGCATACGTTGCCGCATGGTCAGCCGCCAATGCTGGAGCATCAGCGAGCATGAAGTCGATTTTGCCGCGGGCCTGCGCGGCGCTTGGCAAGGCGCGGCACCAAGCGTGAGCAATCGCTTTGCGCATGCCCGTGTCCGGTCGAACCGGGCGGCATTGCTGTTCAAAGACACCTACGTCAGCGAGGCACGACATCCGCGTGGCTCGGTAGCCAAGGCGAGCGGTGCCTACCTGGTCGGCCGTGGTGGTGTCTGCGTATAATCGTAGAACCCACGGTTTGTTTTCCGCCCCAGCCACCCCGCCTCGACATACTTCACCAAAAGCGGGCAAGGCCGGTACTTCGAGTCCGACAGTCCTTCGTAGAGTACCTGCATGATCGACAGGCATGTATCCAACCCGATGAAATCTGCCAGTTCCAATGGCCCCATCGGATGGTTCGCGCCCAGTCGCATCGAGGTATCGATCGCGCTGACGGATCCCACGCCCTCATACAGCGCGTAGACCGCCTCGTTGATCATCGGTACCAGGATGCGGTTGACGATGAAGGCCGGAAAGTCCTCTGCGACAGCCGTGATCTTCCCCAGCTTGTGCGCCAGGGTCTGCACTGCCTGGAAGGTCGGCTCGTCGGTTGCGATGCCGCGGATGATCTCCACCAGCTTCATCACCGGCACCGGATTCATGAAATGCATGCCGATGAATTTTTCCGGCCGGTCCGTCGTCGCACCCAGCCGCGTGATCGAAATCGACGACGTGTTCGAGGCAAGCAGGCACCCCGGCTTCAAATGCGGGATCAGTTGCTTGAAGATCGTCCGCTTGACGTCTTCCTTCTCGGTTGCTGCCTCGATCACGAGGTCGCAGTCATCGAACATCGCGTATTCGAGGCCGGGATGGATGCGCGCCAGCGCCTCGAGCTTGTCCTCGCCCGAGATCAGCGTCCGGTTTACCTGACGGTCCATGTTGCGGCGGATGGTCGCCATGCCGCGGTCAAGCGCATCCTGCCGTGTATCCAGCAGGCTGATATCCAGGCCGGCCAGAGCGCAGACATGGGCGATGCCGTTGCCCATCTGGCCGGCGCCGATCACGCCCACACGGGCGATTTCCGGCGGTTCAGCGGCCAGGTCGGACGGGGCAGGGGATGGCTTGACGTCGACGTTCATTCAGGAGCGCTCCAGTTCTGCCGCCAGCTCAGGCAGCGCGTTGAACAGGTCTGCCACCAGGCCGTAGTCGGCGACCTGGAAGATGGGCGCTTCCTCATCCTTGTTGATCGCCACGATCACCTTACTGTCCTTCATTCCCGCCAGGTGCTGGATGGCACCAGAAATGCCGACGGCGATGTACAGCTCAGGAGCGACGATTTTTCCGGTCTGGCCGACCTGGTAGTCGTTCGGCACGAAACCGGCATCCACCGCAGCGCGGGAGGCCCCGACCGCGGCACCCAGTTTATCAGCAATTGGTTCCAAAAGCTTAAAATTATCGCCGTTCTGCATCCCGCGACCGCCGGAAATCACCACACGGGCGGCGGTCAGCTCCGGCCGTTCGCTTTTGGACAGCTCCGCCGAAACGAAACGCGACATCGACGGCATGTCCGGGATCGACACTTTCTCGATCGGCGCGCCGCCGCCGTCCGCGGCTACCGGGTCGAAGCTGGCGGCGCGGACGGTGATCACCTTCTTGGAGTCGGCGGACTTTACTGTCGCCATCCCGTTGCCGGCGTAGATCGGGCGAACAAAGGTGTCGGCATCCACCACGTCGGCGATGTCGCTGATCGGCTGTGCGTCCAGCAGCGCGGCAACGCGCGGCATCACGTTCTTGCCCACCGCCGTGGTGGCAGCGAGCAGATGGTCATAGGCCGGTGCCAGCGCGACCAGCAACGCGGCGGTCGGCTCGGCGAGCAGGTGATCCAGCATCGGCGAGTCGGCGACCAGCACCTTGGCCACACCCGGCAGCTTCGCCGCAGCGGCAGCGGCGGCGTCCAATCCGGCGCCGGCGACCAGAGCGTGCGCCTCACCCAACTTCTGCGCCGCGGCCACGGCGCTGCGGGATGGTTGCTTGATCCCCGATGCGTCGAATTCCAGTAGAACGAGTGCGGTCATTGATCACGTCACCTTATGCTTTCGGTGTCATCGCTACCCGGGTCACGGCCGGGCTTGGCCCGGCCAGCCATATCTTTGCGGCGGGCTGCGCTCATACGAGCCGCCTTGTCCGGCCATCACGAAGGGGCCGGCCATGGCCAGTCGACGGGGGCGCTGCAACGTTAGATCACCTTTGCTTCCGTGCGCAGCTTGCTGACCAATTCGGCGACCGAGCCAACCTTCACGCCCGCCTTGCGCTTCGGCGGCTCGCTCACACGCAGAGTGGTCAGTCGTGGCGCCGGATCGACGCCGAGATCCGCCGGCTTCATCACGTCGATTGGCTTCTTGCGGGCCTTCATGATGTTTGGCAGCGAAGCGTAGCGCGGCTCATTCAGCCGCAGGTCGGTGGTGATGATCGCCGGCAAGGTCAGCGCCACGGTCTCCAGCCCGCCGTCGACCTCGCGCGTTACCGTGATGCCGTCGCCTTCGATCGCGATCTTCGAGGCGAAGGTGCCCTGCGGCCAGTCGAGCAATGCAGCCAGCATCTGCCCGGTCGCGTTCATGTCGTCGTCGATCGCCTGTTTGCCCAGGATGATCAGCTTTGGTTGTTCCTTTTCGGCGATGGCCTTCAGCAGCTTCGCGACAGCGAGAGGTTGCAGCTCGACATCCGTTTCGACCAGGATGCCGCGGTCAGCGCCCATCGCCAGCGCCGTACGGATCGTCTCCTGGCACTGCGCGACGCCGAGCGATACCACGACGACGTCGGTCGCCACGCCTCTCTCCTTCAGGCGTACCGCCTCCTCGACGGCGATCTCGTCGAACGGGTTCATCGACATCTTCACCCCGGCGGTCTCGACGCCGGAGCCGTCGGCCTTCACGCGAACCTTGACGTTGTAGTCAACCACCCGCTTGACGGGGACCAGAACCTTCATGTGGGACCGTACCGCTTCCTGGGGACCATGATGTTGCGCAGGCCGGGCTGGCGTCCCGCCTGTTCGCACCTGCAACAGAGGGCGCGGACCATAGGCAGGGGGCCGGCGGGTGTCAAACGGGTGTCAAAGCGACAGGCCTCGCCCGCCCCGCGGGGAGGTCGCAGAGCGCAGCCACGCGGTTGGCGGGACTGTGCATCCGCAAGTCTTGTGCACAACCGCGCTATTCGCACCCTCGGCGCTGACGCGCCTCGACGTCTCACGCGCCGCAAGCGGGGTTACGACTCCAGCATCCGCCGCAGCAGCTCCACGTCCTCGGCGAAACTCGCGTCAACCTCCATCAACTGTCCCACGCGCGACACGGCGTGCATCACCGTCGTGTGATCGCGGTTGCCAAAGCGCCGCCCGATCTCCGGCAAGCTCCGCTGCGTCAACTGTTTCGCCAGGTACATCGCCACCTGGCGCGGCCGCGCCACGTTGCGTGCCCGGCGGGCCGACGACATGTCGGTGAGCCGAATATTATAGTGCTCGGCGACCTTTTTCTGGATCTCCTCGATCGTTACGCGCTTGTCGTGCGCTTTCAGGATGTCGTGCAGCACTTCTTGTGCGGCTTCCAACGTCACGTTTCGACCGAACAGATTAGCATGCGCGATCAAACGGTTCAGCGCACCCTCAAGTTCGCGCACATTCGTGGTGATCTTGTGGGCCAGGAACTCCATCACCTTTTCCGGCACTGGTACGCCGGCGCGTTGCGCCTTCGCCTGGAGAATGGAAATGCGCAGCTCGAATGTCGTCGCATGCAGGTCGGCCACCATGCCGCAGCCGAGTCGCGTGCGCAGCCGGTCCTCCAATCCCGACAGATCAGATGGCGACTTGTCCGCCGACACAACAATTTGCCGTCCCGCATCGATCAGTGCATTGAAGGTGTGGAAGAACTCCTCTTGCGTGTTCTCCTTGCCGATCAGAAATTGCAGGTCGTCAATCATCAGCACGTCAACGCTGCGGAGTTGCTCCTTGAACTCCATCGTCGATTGATTCCGAATCGCAGCGATAAACCTGTACATGAATTTCTCGGCCGACATATAAGCGACCGACACGGGCGCCGCAGTGTTCTCCGAGTGCGTGATCAGCTCCCAGGCGATTGCGTGCATTAGGTGCGTTTTCCCGAGGCCGACGCCGCCATACAGGAACAAGGGATTGAATCCTGAGGAGGACGGTTGCTCCGCCACGCGGCGCGAGCAGGCATAGGCAAATTCATTTGGCTTGCCGACGACGAAGCCATCGAAGGTGAATCGCGGATCGAGCGGCGCGGCGAGCTCCGACCGCGGTTCGTTGCGGTCACCCCCGCGTTCGTGGCTGCGGCTCATCGGCAGAGGCGGAGAGATATCGGGATCGGCAGGCGCCAGGCTTTCCGCAAAATTGTCGCGCGCACTCGAGATCGTCCCAACGGAAGGGCCGACACGGATGTCGAGGCGATGGACGGCCGGATTCTCAGCGTGCCAGAGTGTTGCAATTCGGTCGCCGTAACGGGCTTTCACCCAATCCCGCAGGAACCTTGTGGGAAGATTGATGGCGATTTCATCGCCATCGAGACCAGCGAGCGTCATCTGACGGAGCCAGGTGCGGTACTCGACGTCGCCCACTTCACTTTGCAGTCGGCCACGAATGCGCGCCCACTGGGCGGCGAGTTGTGTTGTCGCCACTCTCTCCTGCTCCACGACGATTTGCATGCCGCAAGCTCCCCGATCGGTTCTATCGCCGTCATTCAATCCATAAGCCGCCGGCGGTTGGTTTCGCCGATAACGACATCCACCCCGCCGGCGGCTGCCGGCAGAACGAAGCGATGGAAGAAAGAGTTAGAGAGAGAGGGAGAGCCGCTCGTCAGGTATGAACGCCGAGTAACGCTTATGTCAGACTTTCGCCACAATGCAAATGGATTCTGGCTCCTGCTAGATTATCCAAGACAAAAAGAAATATCATTGCTCGAAGTATTGTGGATCGCCCAAGTAACAACGCAATAACGTCGCTCTGTATTCGCACAATTGCTCCCGTCCCCTGGGCAACTGATGCATCGGGGCCTCCGATGTGTGAGTATTGCTCTCGCCGCGACGTCGGTCAACCGCTCTGGTCAACCGGCGCGGCAAATTAGTTCAACCCGTGGCGAGCGCCTTAATGCGCGCGGAAAGCCGTGACAGTTTCCGTGCGACCGCGTTCTGATGCACAACCCCCTTGCCTGCGGCGCGCTGCATCTCGGGCTGCGCCACGCGCAACGCTGCGACCGCCGCTGCCTTGTCGCCGCCAGCAACAGCCGCCTCCACCTTCTTCACGAATGTCCGCATGCGAGACTTGCGCGCCGCGTTGCGCTCGGTCCGCTTGATGATCTGGCGGTTGCGCTTGCGCGCGGATGCAGTGTTGGCCATGGTGTCCGGTGATTGCTATGCCGGGGGTGCCGGCGGAAAGGAGGCGGTGTTCTAGGGACCGCCCGGGAACGTGTCAAGGAACCGTCGGTCGATCTTACGGCCGCGCAAACACCCTGGTGCAACCGCTGATTTTGTGCCTCACGTCAGCGCATCCTCGATGCGAATGGGCACCTTGCGCGCGCGTGCCGGTCGCGTGATGAACCGCATTGGCGATCGCTGCAGCGACACCCACCACCGGCAGTTCACCGATGCCTTTCGCGCCCGACGGGTTGGAGGTGCGCTCATCGTTTGGCACCAGGACCGTCTGGATATCAGGCACATCCGCGTTCACCGGTAGCAGGTACTCGGCGACGTTGGGACTGACGATGCGGCCGGTGCGCCGATCAACCTCGGTCTCCTCGAGCAGCGGCATGCCAACGCCGACGGCAATGCCGCCCAAGAGTTGGCTGCGCGCTGTCTTCGCGTTGCGCATGCGTCCGCCGTCGAACGCGGCGACCCATTGGCTGACCCGGATCGTGCCGAGGTCAGGATCGACCTAGACTTTGGCGAATTAGGCGCCGAAGGCGTGTCAGGCAAACTATTTCGACTTGGCATCGAGAGATGAGCCGGCTGTCGCCTCCCGCCTGTCCCGGCCGCTCTCGCGGAGCAACTCCGCGACGGAGATTCGGCCATCAGGACCGGTCAGATAACCATTCTCCAGGCGCGGCGCGCCCGCCAGCCGGCCGTGCCGGCCAAGCTGCTGATTGCCCTGCGCAATAGGAAGCAATTCGTCCTGTGCCGCCTCACTGGCGGTCCGCAGAGCCGCTGCGACGCTCGGAACAGTACTGGATCCGCCCGACACCGGAGCTGGCGGGAAGCGGCTGTCACCCAGTTCAAAGCGCACGGCCGCAGTCGGGACGCCAAAGCATCTCCGCGGCGACCTGCGCCATGACCCAGTATGTTCCGGTGCCGAGGTCCTGCGTGCCCGACTGGACAATCATCTTGTCATCGGAACGGATCCCCACAGGCACCTCAGCAGACCGCTGGTTCGTGGGGGTAGGTGCTTGTTGCCGTCCCACAGCCGACCAACAGCCGGCCGTTGCGCATCGACCGTGGCTCTGGGTGATGACGGGACCAGCCGAACGTCTGCGAGCCTGCCCGATAGCATCGTCTCAGAATTCTACTCGCAAATCGTTGACCACCTTGCTGGTTCTTCTCGCAATAGTTGTGACAGCGGAATTCAAGCGGATCCATCCCGGACGCCGCTGCCAGCTCGTCGATCGCCGACTCCAGCGTCATGAACCTCCGCCTGATAGAGCCACGCCTTGTCACGTCATCGGGTGATGTTGTCATTCGCATCTCTGCCGCTTGCGGGGATTACCTTGGATGCGGACGGCGATTGCCAGGCTCACGAGTGTGCGTCGGCGGCGATGAGACGGGCGTGCCACAGCAGCGAAATCGGGCGCAGGCGCACTAGATCGACGCGGTCGAGGGTCGCGGTGAAGGGATGGAATCGTTCCGCTATCAGGCTGATGCCTTCGCCGATGGCGCCGGAAGGGACATCGTCCGCCAGTGTGACATGGGGGATCCATGCGGCGGGGCGATAATGAGGACGAACCAAGGGAAGTGCGCCGCAGAGGGCTGCGTGCAGTTTCAGCAGCGGCTCGGTGACGGTCGGCGCGAGCCAGAGTGTCGCCGGGGCAGCCGGGAAGGCCGCGACAGCCGACAGAGACAGTGTCATGGCAGGCCAATCCGCGCTGATGGTGCTGACGATCTCGCTCAGGCACGGGGCGTGGTCGGCGTCGTCTAGCAATGCCAGCGTCAGGTGTGGTTCGTAGCCAACACTAACTGCGTGGTTAGCGAAGCCAGCCGCAGATAGCGCGTCCCACAGAGCACGTACGCGCGCCGTGGCGTCGCCGTCGAGCCGGAGGGTTACCGCATAGGCCATTGGTGGATGGGTCGCATCTCACGCTGTGGCCGGACGGTCCAGTCGAACAACGCCGGCGGGTCCAGCCACGAATGCGACATCCGCCATGCCGACGAACAATCCGCTGTCCACCACGCCTACTATGCGTGCCAGAGCAGATTCCAGCGCCGCCGGGTCGGTGATAGCCCCGCACGTGCAATCCAGAATGTAGTTGCCGCCGTCGGTGCGAAACGGATGTCCGTCCGAACCTAGCCGCAGCCGAGGCTCGGCAATGCGCGACACGCGCTCGGCTGTGGTTTCCCAGCCAAATTGCACGACTTCCACTGGCACCTGCGCGGTAAGCCCGAGTTGATCGACCAGCTTCGACTCGTCCGCGATGATGGCTCGGCGGTCGCTGGCCGAAGCCACAATCTTCTCGCGCAACAGCGCACCGCCGGCACCTTTCAAAAGATGAAGTGTGCCACGCATGATCTCATCGGCACCATCGATGGTGAGGTCCAACCGCCGGTGATGCGCAAAATCCGTCAGTTGCAGGCCGCCCTCCCGCGCCTGTGCGGCGCTGCGTTCCGACGTGGCGATGCCCACGATATCCAACCCTTCTTCGCGCACCCTGCGGATCAGCGCTGCGATGGCGTAGCTGGCGGTGGACCCGGTGCCGAGACCTATCGCCATGCCGCTTTGCACCAGTGCGACGGCCGCCTCGGCGGCGGCGCGCTTGAGGGCGTTGCTGTCCATCAGGCGCGCACCGTGCGGAACACCCGCAGCCAGTTGCCGGCGCAAACCTTCATCACTTCATCTTGCGTCATGCCGTGCCTCCGCAGCGCATCCGGGATCTCATGGTGGCGGGAGAAGTCCGGCATCGCCTCCCGCGCTGCACCGGCCGGCAGATCGGTACCGATGCCGACGTGGTCAACCCCGACAGCGTCGATCAGGCGGAACATGTGACGGATCAGGCCGCCTAGCCTCTCCTGCCATAGCACAGCGAACCACGCGCCAATCACGCCGCCGGTCTCAGCGACCATGCGGGCGTAGTCGGGACTGATGTAGCGAGGGTGGTCCCCGTCAAGGTGCCCCGGCTCCTTCAGGTTGGCGTGCGTGCACAGAATCGGTCGGCTGGCTGTGGCGACTACGCCCCTCACTGTGTCCTCGGAGCAGTGCGCTACATCAACCACGATGCCAAGACGGTTCATTCGCCGCACCGCCTCCGCCCCGAACGCCGTCAGCCCGCCGTGTACCGGCGGGGCTGTCTGGATGTCGCCGGTCTGGTTCACGAGGTAATGCGTGAGTTGGATGCTGCGCACGCCCCGGCGCTCCAGCGCGTCGAGCCGATCCAGATTGCCTTCCAGGAAGTCACAGCCTTCTACGCCAAGTACCAGCGCCGGATCGCCGGCGCGGATTTCGTGCGGCTCGCGGGCGATACGCATGCCTGTGGCTTCGAAGCTGGCAAGGTAATCGTCGACCGCCCGCAGGCACTCGCCAGGCTCCGGATCGCGGACTTTTTCGAGGCGTTTCGTCTGTGGGTTGCGCCGGATCGCTGGCAGGTCGGCGATGGCCGAAACCACGGCTGCGGCGATCCCGCCGGGCGCCATGGTGGCGAGCACGGACTCGTCAACCGGCCCACCGCGGCTTGGCCGACCGGCATGAGTGTGCATGTCGATGATCATGAACATGATCTTCGCACGACAGCAGGTGCGAACGCCACCACCGTAGACGCTCACGCAGCTTCAACCGCGGGCGATGGTCAGCGTCAGTCGGTTGGTGCCTGCTAGCCGGGCGTAGTCGATCGAACGCGCATATTGCCGCATCAAGTGAATGCCCAGCCCACCCTCACGCGCCTCCGCGAGGTTGCTCGGATGCTCCGGCGGCGCGACGTGCCGTGGGTCGAACGCCGCGCAATGGTCCTCGACTGCAAGGCACAGCGCCTCAGCATCCGCGTGCAGTCGCAGCGTCACCGTGCCCGCGTCGGCGCCATCGGCAGGCACACCGTGCATCACCACATTCGCTACGGCTTCCTCCACGCAGAGGCGCAACGCATATTCCGCCGTCGCTTCCAAGGCCAATGTCGAGACGACTTTGTCCACCCAATCGCCCAGCCGCGCCAACCCGGACTCGTCGCGCGCAATGCGCAAGTCGAAACTGGCGTTGGCGTCAGCCACCGACCGCCCGGATCGCGTCGCCGAGGCTGCGCCAAATCGGCACGACATTGTCGGTGCCGCTGCTGGTTAGCACCGCCTCTACCGCGACCGGCGGCGCCAGCAACACCATGCGGCCGCCTTTGCGCGCCACGGTGCGGCCGCCCACGATCAGCATGCGTAAGCCCATCGATGCGATGAAACCCACCTGCGACAGATCAACGATCAGCGCACGCGCCGAGCCAGCGAGGGCGTTGAACTGCAGGTCGATCTCCTGCGAGCCGCCGATATCCAGCCGGCCGGCGAGCGTGGCCCTCGTCACGCCGGGAGCGACTTCATCCGTTGTCATCCGCATCTTGGGATCCTTTCGCGCCGCGACCGCAATCATGCCAATATCGCAATAATGACAGAACTGCTAGCGCGGAATGGTGAAAGCCAGTCGGTTGGCGCTGCCGACGCGTGACCAGGTGACGTCGCGGGCGTGCTGGCGCAGCAGGCTGACGCCCAGCCCGCCTTCGCTCGGCTTCTCCCGGTCATGCTCTGTCGGATCGGGTTGCAGCGGGTTGTATTCGGCGCACTGGTCCTGCACCGTGACGGTCAGCTTGTCCGGCGCAGCGATCAAGCGGAGGGAGACGATTTCGGCCTTCACCCCGGGCACCGGCAAAGCGTGGGTGACGATGTTAGCGACGGCTTCCTCCAGACAGAGCCGTAGCGCGTACTCCGTACGGTGCGCGAGGTTCAAGAGCATTGCCAACTCGTCCACCCAGGCGCCCACCCGTGCCAGGCCGCGCATGCTGCGTTCGACCTGAACAGAGAAGGACAGGCTGCTATCTGGTGGGTCCTCGTCGTCGAAATCGCCGGCCCCGACCGCGCAGACCGCATCAACCAGGTCCTTGCAGATCGGAATAAGCGCGTCGGTACCGGTGGCGATCAGCACCGATTCGACCGACGGCTCCGGCCGCAGCAATACCATGCGGCCGTGGCGCGCCGTGACCGCGCGCGAGGCGGTGATAAGCGTGCGCAGTCCGGTCGATGCGATGAAGCTGACGCGTGATAGATCGACGATGAGCTGGCGCTGCGCGCGGGCGATCCGATCGAACATCGGGGTAATCGCCTGCACCGCGGTGGCGTCCAGCCGGCCGCGCAGATTGATCTTGATCACGCCGGGGGCCACGCCCTCGGCGTCGATCAGCATGCGGCGCGCGGGGAACATGCCGGACATCAAGCGGCTAGGGAAAACGCAACAGGAGGGCCGAGAAGTCATCCTCGAGTGGTCCAGGCCGCGCGGCGTTGCGCACGTGTCGATAGAGGCGACCGGGACCGCCCGGAGCGGCGCACGTAGGAAGCAATGCCAGGATTTCCTCCAGGCCCCATTGCCGGTCGTCGCGATCGACAATTTCGAACACGCCATCGCTGAAGAGATAGAGGGCGCTGCCAGCAGGAATGCTCACACGGGCGGCGGCCATATCGCGATCGGGCACGATGCCGATCGACGGATTGCGTGTGGCCAGCGGCACCGGATGCAGCGGTCGCGGCGGAATTAGGTACCCGGCGTGATGTCCTCCGGTGGCGAAGGTCAGCACGCGGTTCGCAAGGTCATAGACACCGTACCAGATAGTAAAGAACAGGGAGTTGTGGTGTTCCATGGGGAACATGCGATTCAGGCTGCGAACCACCGCGGCCGGATCACGGAAATCGATCTCCGGAAGCAGCCGCTGCCGCAGCACGTTCGCGACGGACACGGAATGCAGCGCCGCGGCGGTGCCGTGCCCCGCCACATCCAGCACGAACGCCGCAAAATGTTGGGGGTCCAGCATCTGGTAGCCGAACGCGTCGCCGCCGAGCCGCGCGCTAGGCTGGAAGAACCAGTCCGCCAGCACGGGACCATCGGCAATCGGTCGCGGCAGAATCGAAGCGACGTAGTCCGCCGCATCAGCGAGTTCGCGCTCAACCGCGTCAGCCAGCGCCGTTTCGTCCTCGCTTCGGCGGTTATAGCGCAGGCGATGCGCACCGACGCTGAGGACTGCGCCGTCTTCCAGAGGGAGCGGAGCCTCGATCTGCCGGTTGTTGACGAATGTTCCGTTAGTGGAACCAAGATCGGTGACGACGAGGTGGTTGCCCTGTTGCTCCAACTTGCAATGGCGGCGGGACACTGTGGCGCCTTCCAGGATGATGTCGGCCGGAGGATTGCGTCCGATGGTCACCGGCAAGTGGCGCAACGGCACGCGGCGCGGGGGCGCGTTTTCCTCCAACACGACCAGAAGATGCACCGGTTGGTCCGTCCCCGCCTGGTCCACCCAGTCCGCAGGGCTACGGAACGTCAACGTTTGGTCCTGGTGAGGCTCCCCGACGGGCGTCATCCTTTCCCTCCGGGCCGGCTGGCCAGTGCCAGTGTGGTCCGCTTCTTCGCGAAAAGGCAATGGCTTGGCATAGCGAATCGCCGCATAATGGCGAAATGGGTACGCAGCAGCTCGATCTTTTTGCGGCGGGAGGCATCCGCGCGACGGGGGTTGCGGACGGCTGGCGGCGCAAACCCGTGTGCGTGGCCGAACTGTCGGATGCGGGGCTGATCGAGTCGATTCCATCCGCCGGACTGAGCGATTGCGTGGCGTTGACCGAGGAAGTCGCACGCCGTGGGCTGCGTGCGGCAGTGCCGGCGCTGGAGGCACTGTGCCGGAGGTTCAAGGGATTTGGCCTGCATCGCAGCGTGCCGGAGCAGGTTTCGGCGCTGCGAGCGCTGGCGACGCTCGGCGGGAGGGATGCGGCCGCAGCGGTACGTCGGTTGATCGAGGCTGCGGTGGTGCAGGGGCCTGGCCTGGGTGAGGCGGTGCGTGCCGCTGTGTCGCTGCGTTGTCGGTTACCGGAGGATACGGCGATGGCGCTGCTGCGCCATGCGGATGCAGAGGTACGGGCCGCCGCGTGCTGGTGCGCGCCGAACACCGGCGGCGTGGCCGCGGTGCTGCTGGAACTGCTGGGGGACCTGCACCGGCCGGTTGAACTGGCCGCAGCCTGCGCACTGGGACGAATTGGGCGCGCGGAGGCGCGGCCGGCGTTGTTGCAGCTGTTACGAGTGGCGCCGTGCGCAGAGGCGATCGAGGCGGTGACGCGGCTAGCGGACGAGGAGGTTGTGGTGCTGCTAGGGCGGATCGCACGGGCAGACACGACGCTGTGCGAAGCCGCGCTGTGTGCGTTGGAAGACATCGACACGCCGCGCTCGGCAGCGGTGCTGGCCGGTATCAAGGCGGGAAGGGTCGAGCCTGGGGGCGTCGTCTTTCGAACTGAGCACGATAAAGCCTGCGACGTCAGTGGCGGGTTGTTCACGATGAGCGGGAAGGACTGATGGCTCTGGTCTCGCCACACCAGAGCTAGCGTGCGCCCCAGGCCAGGAACAAGCCGATGTCTCCCGGCTTGCCATCAGGAAACTCCAACACCCGCGCAGACAATTCAAAGCCGCCCAGTTTCAGATTCCGCTCCCAGCGCAGGTAGATTTCGGCGGCCTCGCCACGCAGTGTCGTCGGCCAGTCCGCTTCCGCGGTGTTGATCGCCCGCCCGTCGTCGATGCACAGCTGGCTGGGAAACCGCAGGACCATGCATTCCGCTTGGCCAGCCTCCGCAGCCTCGCGCGCGCGGTGTAGCATTGCGCGCCAGCTGTCATCGGATACGTGCGCGTCGATCAGTTCCCTGGCCCGCTGCCGGCGTTGGTTTGCCGCTGCACGGCGAGCGTTGTCGCGATGTTCAACCTCGCGGCTGTGGAAATCCTCGACAAGCTGGCGGAAATCGTCGGCGCTGAGCGCGCTTCGCACATTTTTCGGCTGCTCCGACGATGGGTGTGCCGCAGCAGATTCCCACGGAGGCAAGTGGTATTCGCCCAACAGACTCGAGAGGAAGCCGCGATCGGGCTTGGCGGCTGGCTCGGCATGTTGCTGGGCGAGCGCAACAGCCCGCAGCACGTCCGCGCGGCTGACAATGCCGACGAGGTGCCCATCGCGCAGCACCGGCACACGCTTGATGTGATGGATGGCGAGCAACCGCGCGATCTCGGCCATGGCGGCGGTCTCGCTGACGGTGACCAGTGGCGCGGTCATGATCTCCCGCGCAGTGCGCACCGTGGCACTGACCTGCGCGCGAAATTCGTCGTCCAGTGGTTGTGCGCCGCTGACCACCGCCAGCCACCAGTCGCGGCGGGCAAGGCGTTCCGCCGGTGGGCGGCCAAGCAAGTCGCCTTCACTCACCATGCCGATCGGCACGCCGTCATCCGAAACCACCGGGACAGCGCTGATGTTGTGGTCTAGCAGAAGGCCGCCGATCTCGGCGATCGTGGAGTCCGGTCGGGCGGTGATCACGGTGGGTGTCATCACGTCCTTGGCGCAAATTGGTGCGTCGGTTCGAGTCTTTGGATCCATCGGAAGAGCCATCCTTCGCGGTGACGCGCCCCTCTGTGCGCCGGGCGGCTGCCGATGCACTGATCTGGATCAACGGGCGGCATCGACCAACGGGTGGCATCGATCACCCACGCGTGCCAGAACACCGGTGCACCTGAATGGTTCTGCCGCGACGCCGCATGTCTGAAATTGTTCCCAAAATCCGCCTGCGCAACCTCCACAAGCGCTTCGGCGACAAGGTGGTGCTGGACGGCATCGACCTCGACGTCATGCCCCGCACCTCGATGGTCGTGCTCGGCGGTTCCGGCTCGGGCAAGTCGGTGCTGCTGAAATGCATCCTCGGCCTGCTCGAGCCGGATGATGGGGTGATCGAGATCGACGGCGTGGACGTGCTGCAGCAGCCGCTGTTCCGGCGTGAGGAAATCCGCTCTCGCATCGGCATGCTGTTCCAGGACGGCGCGTTGTTCGACAGCCTGCCGGTTTGGGAAAACGTGACGTTCGCGCTGCTAGCCCAGCGAAACATCACCCGCGCCGAAGCACGTGGCCGTGCGCCGGACATTCTGGCACAGGTCGGTCTGGCGGCCAGCGTGGGCGACCTTTATCCGGCCGAACTGTCAGGCGGCATGCAAAAGCGCGTCGCCCTGGCACGCGCCATTGCTGCACGGCCCGACATCATGTTCTTCGACGAACCGACCACCGGGCTGGACCCGATCATGGGCGCGGTGATCGATGATCTGCTGGTGGATTGCGTCAAACGGCTGGGCAGCACCGCGGTGGCAATCACGCATGACATAGCGAGCGCGCGGCGCATCGGTGACGGGGCGGCGATGATCCACAGGGGAAAGATCATATGGAGCGGCCCGGCTGACGAACTGCTGCACAGCGGATGCCCCGAGGTGGACCAGTTCACCCACGGACGTCGCGAGGGACCCATCCAGATGGAGTTGCGACGGTAGCTGGTCTGGTTGCGAGTTTGCCGCTGGCCGACGCGGTCGACCACCAACCACCTGCCGTCCGGTTCCTGCCTCGCTTGGATATCGATGCAGGCCGCCGGGGCGTCGGCGATCGTCTCGTCACCGCCAGGGCGACGCGAGCAGGTCGTGTTTCGCGCAACGATCCGTTCGCCGATCGCGAGTCCTTTGATCGAATGACGATGTGCGGCATGGTTTCTCGTTGGTCGGGTAGCGACGAAGCAATCTGGCGCGAGGAATTGCCTCGGCCCCCTGGGCCCGGCAACGACGGGGGAGGGGTAAGTTCTGCTTGCCAAGATTGGATGAAATCGGGTAATACCCCATGGTATGGCCCTTGTGAAGATAGGAAAGGCGGCAGAAATGCTGGGCGTCGATGTCCAGACCCTGCATGCCTGGGAGAAGTCCGGGGAACTGGTCCCGGACC
>JASHVB010000369.1 GCA_030039695.1 Acetobacteraceae bacterium | reverse complement strand
CGACGCGACGACGAGAACGGCCGATGCAACGGTTCAAGTCGTCCCAACAAGCCCAGGGCTTCCTCTCTGCTCACTCCGTCACCTGACGTCACTGCCATCCCCGCCGCACGCAACGTGGGCGATATTTAGGGCTGCAATTTGGTCAACCTCGAGAATCGGCGCTCTGCCTCCACTGAACCGAGCTTGCACCAAGCCTCTGGCGCGGTGTGACGCTCGATACGTAACGGGGCTGGCACAGGGCTTCAATCGAATCCAGCCATAGCACCTCGATTGACCTAGATCAGGGCATTGCCGGCCCGACCAGCGGAGTATGCGCGTGAACTGACGCGCACCTCCGATGACCGTGGACGAGAAATCGCATCCCACCGATCTCGTCACCCCCGAGATCCTCCCGCCGCCGCCGATCGAGCACCTTCCAGCCGTGGTGCCGGTGCCGCGCAAGCCCCCCTCGTGGCGGAGGTTCCGACGGGTGCTCGCGCTGCTGGTCCTGCTGCTCGTCGCCGCGGGCGGCGGTTACTGGTGGTGGCTCCGGTCGCGACCGTTGCTGCCCCCGGGTTTCGCCTCGGGAAATGGCCGGCTGGAGGCCGACGAGGTCGATATCGATACAAAGTTCGCCGGCCGTATTCTGAAACTTGACGTCGATGAAGGTGCCTTGGTGAAGGCCGGCCAGGTGGTCGCGGTGATGGACACGCGCGATCTTGCCGCGGAACTCAAGCAATATCAGCAACAGGTTCAGCAGGACCAACAGACGCTCAAGCAGGCTCAGGCAGACAAGGTCTCCCAGGAGGCCGTGGTCAAACTCGCCCGCCAGGAGCTGGCCCGTACGACCGACCTGGTTCCCAAGGGCTTCGCCACCGTCGAATTGCTGGACCAGCAGACCGAGCAGCTCAACAGCGCGCTCGCCACGCTGAACGCCGATGATGCAGCCATCGGCGCGGCGCAGCATGCGCTCGATGCGGCGACGCACCAGGTCGAGTTCTACGCTGTGGAGATCGCCGACAACCAGCTTGTTGCACCGAAAGACGGCCCAGTCGAATACCGCGTCGCCAATGTGGGAGAGGTACTGCCGGCCGGCGGCAAAGTCTTCACGATGCTCGACGCCTCCTACGTCTACATGGACATCTACCTGCCAACGGACCAGGCAGGCCGCGTACGGATCGGGTCGGACGCGCGCATCGTACTCGATGCCTATCCGGGCCACGTCATCCCGGCACGGGTCGTGTTCGTCGCAAGCCAGGCGCAGTTCACCCCGAAAACGGTCGAAACCAAGGATGAGCGGGACAAGCTGATGTTCCGGGTCCGCCTTCGAATCGACCCGGCGCGGCTGGAGGGACGCGAGGCCATGGTGCGGACCGGCCTGCCGGGCATGGGCTATGTGCGCACCAGCGCATCTGCCGCATGGCCGGCCAGCCTGACCCCAAGCCCGCCCCCGCCGGCCCGATGAGTACGACGGCCAATATCGTTGCGCGACTTGACCGTGTCACCCAGCGCTACAACAAGACCACGGCCCTCGATGACGTGACGCTGTCGCTGCCGAGTGGGCGACTCGTTGGGTTGATCGGGCCGGACGGCGTTGGCAAGTCCACACTGCTCGCGCTTGTCGCCGGCGCGCGGCAGATCCAGTCGGGCACGGTTTTCGTCCTGGGCGGCACCATGGCCGATCCGCCGCATCGGCGCAGCGTCTGTCCTCGCATCGCTTACATGCCGCAGGGGCTGGGCAAGAATCTTTATCCCGATCTCAGCATCCGCGAGAACATTGAATATTTCGGCCGCCTGTTCGGCCTCTCGCGTGCCGAGTGTGACGACCGCATCAGGGAATTGCTCGCCAGCACGGACCTCACACGGTTCGCTGACCGCCCGGCCAACAAGCTCTCGGGCGGCATGAAGCAGAAACTTGGCATCTGCTGCGCGCTCATTCACGACCCCGACCTGCTGATCCTCGACGAGCCGACCACCGGCGTGGATCCGCTCTCGCGCCGCCAGTTCTGGGAGCTGATCGGTCGCATCCGTGCTCGTCGCAACGGTCTTTCCGTCCTCGTCGCCACCGCCTACATGGAGGAAGCAGAGCAGTTCGAGTGGCTGGTCGTCATGAACGCCGGCCAGATCGTGGCGACTGATACGCCCGCCCTGCTCAAGCGGAACACTGCGGCGCACACGATCGAGGCGGCGTTTATTGCCCTGCTGCCAAATGCCGAACGGCGCGGCTATGTGCCCCCCGTCATCCCGCCGCGCCGCATGGGGGAGACCGAGCCGGTCATCAGCGCGCGCGGCCTGACCTGTCGCTTCGGCGATTTCACCGCGGTCGATCACGTTAACTTCGACATCGAACGCGGCGAGATCTTCGGCTTCCTCGGCCCGAACGGGTCGGGCAAGACGACGACGATGAAGATGTTGACCGGCTTGCTGCCCGCAACCGAAGGCGAGGCACTTCTGTTTGGCAAGCCGGTCAACGCGAGCGACCTGACGGCGCGCATGCGGGTCGGCTACATGGCGCAGTCATTCTCGCTCTACGGCGAGCTGACGGTTCGCCAAAATCTCGACCTCGATGCGCATCTTTTTCATCTACCACAACCCGAGGCGCGGCGACGCATCGCAGAGCTGATTCAGCGCTTCAACCTGACCCCGTATGTCGATCATCGCCCGAATGAGCTGCCACTCGGCATCCGCCAGCGCCTGTCACTGGCCGTCGCCATCGTGCACCGACCGGAGATTCTCATCCTGGACGAGCCCACCTCAGGCGTCGACCCGCTGGCGCGTGACCGGTTCTGGGAACTGCTGATCGGCCTGTCGCGCAATGATGGCGTGACAATCTTCGTCTCGACGCATTTCATGAACGAAGCCGAACGCTGCGACCGCATCGCGCTGATGGATTCCGGTCATGTCCTGGCTGTCGACGCGCCCGCGCGGTTGATTGCGTCGCGCGGGGTGACCACGCTCGAAGATGCATTTATCTCCTATCTCGCGGCGGACGCGGACGCAGCCGCGCGGGCGACGACGATACGGCCCGCTTCGCGCGGAGCCGAACCATCGCGCCCAACGCCGCGGCAACGGCGCGATGCCGGCACGTGGTTCAGTCTGCGGCGCC
>JASHVB010000039.1 GCA_030039695.1 Acetobacteraceae bacterium | reverse complement strand
GGCGTAAACAAGGAGGCGAATGCGGCGATCAGCGAATTCATTGCGAAGAAGATCCGCCAACGCGTGAAGGATCCGATAGTCGCGGAAAAGCTGATCCCGAAGGACCACGGCTTCGGCGATCGTCGCGTGCCGCTGGAGAGCGGTTATTTCGAGGCCTACAACCGCGACAATGTGCTGTTGGTAGATACCCTGCACGATGAACCGATTGAGCGCATCACACCGCGGGGAATTCAGACCAGCAAGCGCGAGCATGAATTCGACATTCTGATCTACGCCACGGGCTTCGACGGCGTGACGGGTGCTTTCGATCGAATCGATATTCGTGGCACGGGCGCTGCGCGACTGGAGGATGCGTGGGCGGAGAGTCCGCGGACTTATCTTGGCATGCTCGCGGAGGGATTTCCCAACATGCTGATGGTCCTGGGACCGCACACCGCGCGCGGCAACATCCCGCAGGCGGTGGAACACAGCGTGGAATTTCAGGCCCGCATGCTGCGGTTCATGCTTGAGCATGGCTATGTGCGGGTCGAAACTCGCCCAGAGCAGGTGGCGGAGTGGACCGAGACGGTGATCAAAGCGGCCGAGCCGCTGCTGTCATCGAAGGTCGATTCCTGGCAGACCGGCGTGAACCGCAACGTGGAAGGCCGCAGTGTTCGTCGCGTGCTCGGTTACAATGGCCACGGCATCTACTTCCGACGTAAGACGGACGAAGTCGCCAAGGGCGGATACCAGGAGTTTGCGTTCCGCTGACCACGTGTCCAGCTGTCCGTCGTCGCCAGGTGCCGATCAGGCAAGGCGGCCGATCTGCGGTGGATGAAACGGCTGCCGGCGCGTTGCCGACCGGACTGGACGATACCCGGACCTGGAATCTTGATATACAGCATCTCTCTGACAAGATCGGAGGGCGGTTTCGGCGGGCCCGGCCTTCGGAGGCATCCGGCGGGTTCCGATAACCAAGTGGTCGTGCAGCAGCCATGCCCAGCCGAGCTGCTCGAGCGCCGGTCCCGACTTCCAAATCTCTGTTATGCGGGCGATCGGCTGTCATTGAACTGCATGACATCGACGCAGTCCGTAACCCACCGCTTGCGGGTCGGCGGGTACGGGCCACCAGCGAGATGCGTTCCGATGAAGACGCGACAGGCGCACACCTTGTGACGGACCGCATCGGTTGCGAAGGACTTCACCTCAAGTGGCATCCGTCAGGACCGCCATAAGTGCCTTCATCCGCTCGGTAGACTGCTCCAGGGTTCGAACCTCGGCCAATGGCTCCGCCTGCGCGGCAAAGCTAACATCCGGCGTGCACCCTATGCGGCACACGCTCGAACCTTTGCCTGATTCGCACGGCTCAAAGAATGCCCGGGCTGTTTCGGTGATCGTTTGCATAGGCCCGCTTCTCCATCTCTTGACGGCCCAACACTGAGCGGGATCGGACCGACGCGCTTGCAGAGTTCCTTGGCTTACCCTTGGCGCTTTACCGCCGAAACCCCGGGACCTGGCGCGCCGCTGCGCGATGGCCGCTGCAGGCGACGTCGCATGGATATCGCAGGCCGGGGCGGAGCAACGGCGCTCAGCCGAACTGAGAAACATCCCTTTAACAATCTGGACCATCCGAAATTTGCTGAACTCCACGCGCACAACTCATGCATACCCCCGACCAGCTCCCATCCCATCCGCCACGCTCAGCACGGTGACCGACACTCATCCGGTGACTCTCTTCTCCAAAGCGGCGTGTTCGATGCTGCATCCTATCCGCCTCGCGTCGTACGACAAAACGTGTGCCTCCACATCACGCAGCGTATGCGCGATCTTGTCGGCGCCCGTTGTCGCCAACGATTCCAGCTCCACTTTGGCGGATGTGGCTCTCAATATATCCCGATCGAGTCGTGGGCTGACGTCACTTGGCTCGGCCATAGCCCCAGCGGATACGTTCAAGGGCGTCGGCTGGTGAACAGTCTCAGCCCCACCGCGCGATCGGCCAAATAGTCGATGATCATCTTCGGAACGATGAGCCCAAAACTCATTGCCAGGATGATATTCGCCGCCATCAGGCCATCGGCCGCGGTCGTGGTAAGCAGGTCCAATGTGACTTGCGGGCTGGAGGTGATTTGTGAGAGTCCGCTGGCCATCCGGAATAAATAGACCCCGGGCATCATTGATACCACTGACGCGAAGCCGATCGCCGCAAAAGGCATATGCGATCGCCGTGAGACTGGCGTGAGGATCACCGCGACGGCAATGCAAGCGAGTAACGCGCCATTTGCTGCGCCAAGGCCAAGCCGGACGACTCCTGCCCATCGCAAGGCATGGGCGAACATGCCAACCGCCATGGGCCAGGGGAACATGCGCAGAGGCATCGAAAAGAACACGCTGAACGCGGCAACAGCGACACCCGCGGCAAGTACGTCCTGCCACAGCGGGACAAGTCTCCCGCCCGGATCGATCGGAAGGGAGACGCCGAGTGCAGCGAGTCCAAGCAGCAGTCCCACGGAGATCGCGAGGACGATCAACCCGGCGTAGGCTATTCGCGCGGCGCCCAGTGCCACTCGGCCGTTGAAAAGATCCAGAGCACCGTTGAGGAAATGGGGGCCGGGCACCAGAACCATGCACGGACAGACCGAGACAAGGCGCAACGACGAGCTCAGGTTCCAGCGGACCGCGACAGCGCCGATGATGCCGGCAAGCAACGCGGCGCAAAACGGCTGTAGGAACAGATTTGTGCTCAGTCGGCCGAGGCCCCGGCGCACGAGCGCGCCAACGCCTGCGCTGACAAATACTAATACCGCCGCGTCGATATGTTGGACGCCAAAGATGACCGCCAGTGCAACGGCGCCCGCCGCGGCGGCGAGGGTGAAGAGCCAGGTCGGAGCGGGTGCTGACTGCGAGATTTCGCGGACCGTTCCTGCTGCCGCTGTTGGCGCGAGCCGACCGGACGCGATGTCCTCGATCGCCCGCATCGTGGACGCGACGCGGTCCATTTCCACACCCGCAGGATCTGCAGGGATTTGGGCCGCTACCGTGCCATTCTCGCCCTTGGCTACAAGCTGCAGTTCGCCCCACCGAGGCATGATCGTGACAGGCAATCCCAAAGCGCGGCCCAGCCGCCTGGCCGCGTCCATAGTGCGCTCCGTGGCCTGCCCGTTGACGTAAAGCTCTCTGGCAAACTCAAGGACGATATCAGCGCGCTCATCCGCCGTCATTGAACATTCCCGCGGGCCCTTCGTGTACCGAGTCGATGCGTTCCGGTCCCACTCTCCGTGGCCGCCGTGCTAATTGATGCCGGGGCTCAGCGCGCTCGTCGCCACGTAAGGTGTCACCATCTTCTTGGGGTCGACAACGCGATTGAACTCATCCTCAGTGACGAAACCAAGTTTCAGCGCGGCCTCCTTCAGCGTGAGGTCATTGTCCATGGCGTAGTGCGCGATCCTCGATGCCTTGTCATAGCCAATGACCGGAGACAGCGCTGTCACCAGCATCAGGGAGCGCTCGACGTATTCGTCGATCTTTTTCAGGTTAGGTTTTGTACCTTCGATCAAGAATCGGCGGAAGTTCGTGCAGCCATCGGTCAGGATCGTGACCGAATGGGCAATGTTGAAGATCATGAGCGGCTTGTAGACGTTCATTTCCAGGTAACCGCCGGCGCCTCCAAAGCCCACAGCCACGTCATTGGCCATCACCTGCACAGCGATCATGGTGAGCGCCTCGCACTGAGTAGGATTGACCTTGCCTGGCATGATCGACGAGCCTGGCTCGT
This sequence comes from Acetobacteraceae bacterium, assembly GCA_030039695.1. Next base: position 1,611 of record JASHVB010000039.1, on the reverse strand, counting down.
TCTCGGGGATTAGCAATTCGGCAAACCCCGCACGCGGGCCGCACGACATCAAGCGAATATCATTGGCGATCTTGTATAGGGACACTGCCAGCGTGCGGAGGGTTCCGGACAGTTGAACCAGCGCATCATGGGCGCCCTGCACCGTGAATTTGTTGGGTGCGGTAACAAACGGCAGGCCAGTCAGCTTCGCGATCTCGGCTGCAGCTGCTTCGGCGAACCCGGGTGCGGAGTTGATGCCCGTACCCACCGCCGTGCCGCCGAGCGCCAACTGATACACGCCAGGCAGAGCCGATTCGATCCGCTCCAGGTCATCGGACAGCATATGGGCGTAGCCGGACCACTCCTGCCCCAAGGTCAGCGGCGTGGCGTCCTGCATGTGGGTCCGCCCGATTTTGACGATGTCATTCCAGGCTTGTGCGTTCCTGTGGATCGCATCACGCAGTGCCGCTACAGCCACGACGAGGCGTTGCTTCACGCTGACAGCCGCGGCAATGCACATCGCGGAAGGGAAGGAGTCGTTGGACGATTGGGCCATGTTGACATGGTCATTGGGATGGACCGGTCCGTGGCTGCCCAGTGGCGTGCCGGCGATCTGGCAGCAGCGGTTCGAGATCACCTCGTTGACGTTCATGTTGAACTGGGTGCCGCTGCCGGTCATCCATACATGCAACGGGAACATGTCGTGGTGCCGGCCGGCGAGGATCTCGTCGCAGGCCTGGACGATCAATTCATAGCGCCGGTCATCGAGCCGCTGGCCTGCATGATTGGCGATGGCAGCGGCTTTTTTCAGTGTTGCGTAGGCAGCGATCATCTCGCGCGGGATCAGATCCTGACCGATGCTGAAATGTTCGAGCGAGCGTTGGGTTTGTGCACCCCACAGCTTATCCGCGGGGACCTCGACCACGCCGAGGCTGTCAGTTTCTTGCCTCACGTTGCCCATATCATTTCTCCTGCTTGGGCGTTCCAAGCGGCTGTGGCATGGCGACTAGATCAACTGGCGAGACAGTCGGCGCGGGCCGCTCACTAGGTTGGCTGTGCAGTTGCCTCCAGGATCAGGTCGGTGATCGTGTCGGGATGGGAGATCAGCGACAGATGACTTGCCTTCACTTCGATGGTCGTTGCGCCCATTCGCTTGGCCATGAACCGTTCAAGGTCTGGATTGATCGTGCGATCTTCGGTCGACACAGCATAGAAACTCGGCTTCGACCGCCACGCCGCGTGTGTCGTTCTGCCGGCGAGCAGTTCCTTGTGGAACGGCCACTGCACCGCATAGAGCACCTTCGCCTTCGCCTCCGGCAGATCACCCGCGAAATCGCGTAGGAAAGCGGCCTCGCCGAGGCGTCCTTCATCGCCATCGAAGACGATCCCAGCGGTCGCCGGTGGCGTCGGGAACTTCTTGGCCAGTGCCGCGTAGTCTTCGCCCGCATCCGGTGCCCGCGCCGCGACATAAACAAGCGCCGAGACGTTCGGATGGGTGCCAGCCTCGGTGACGATCATGCCGGCGAAGGAGTGCCCCACCAAGACCGTGGGGCCATCCTGCCTTTCCAGCACGCGGCGGGCTGCGGCGACTGCGTCCGGCAGCGTTGTCAGAGGATTTTGCACCGCAGTGGC
>JASHVB010000368.1 GCA_030039695.1 Acetobacteraceae bacterium | reverse complement strand
GCATCCTGAGACCGTAGCGAACCACCGTGGTAGAGGCGTCCCGCCCTCCGGATTGCTTCGTCGCTATGCTCCCCGCAACAACAGACGTTGCGGTGGTTCTGCTTTAATGCCTGGGTGGCGGAGGGTGTCGATCCCTCCGCCATTTCCGCAATGACTATTCCGCCGCCAGATTCGGCGTGAACTCCAGCGGTAGCCCTTTGTGGCCCGTCAAACGCTCGCCTTCCGCGTACATCTCGAACGCGCGCTGCTTCACCGCTGGCAGCCGCGAGGCGATCAGGTCCAGATCCAGCTCCGCCGCGACCCCGGGATACCCCGCGCGTTCGATCATCGCCGGAAGCTTGCGGCGCTCGAACTGCTCGAACGTCCAGGTTAGCGGATCGTCGATGATGGTGAGGTCCCAGTTGATGCGGTGGTTCTTGTTACGCGGCCCGTAGTGGTAATGCGCATTGTTCCAGAAGCAGTCGAACGCCAGCAGCTCCGTCTCTTCGATATAAGCTTTGCCCTTAGAGCCGCCGACATCGGCGAGGACGTGTACCGCAAGGCCGCCGTCACCATCGCGCAGCCGCCGCATTTCCAGACCGAACCGGATGTTGCCGGCTTCGAAAATTTCCGTGCCGCGGTTGTGCTTCACCGTGTTGCGCCGGGCGGCGAATGTCTCACGTGCGCACGCCTCGACGTCCGGCAGGGCTCGCTGCACCCACGCCATGTTTGTGGCCTTCGCGACGTCCTTGTAACCGGCCCGCTCCAGCATTTTCGGAAGCTTCTCACCGAGCACCCGGATGGTCCAGCCGATCGGGTTGCCATCGACGATCGGGTCCATGCGGCAATGTATCCCCATGCCGCCGCCAACCCGGCCAGGGGTGTGAAGCTCCGGATTCTCCGGGCCGTAGACATAGCCGCGCTCGAGGTCGAAGCAGTTGAAGCGCAGCAGAGAGGTCTCCTTGCCGCCGACATCGGCGACCACGTCGATGGAGACGCCTTGGTCGGTGTGGTCCTCGACGTTGGCATCCCACAGTTGGTGACGGACGACGAAGGCCAGCGGCTCGGCGGTAAAACGGGTTCCTTGCGATTGTGGCATATCGGGACACTCCTGTTCGGGTGGGTTAGCCCGAGCGTAAGGCGCGAGGTGGGGTAATCGCAAGGGTTTCAGGTTCCGTCGGTGGGGGGGCGCAAACGTCTCGCAACGGCAATCTGTTTTGCTGGTGCGCCATGCCGTGAGGTTACGGCCGACCTCCTTCCCAGTTTGGTCAACGCCGATGGTGCGCCGAAACCCGAACTCGGCTAGACTCCGGTACTGGCCATATCCCGCCGGAGCCGGCGGACCGCGATGGGAGCCTGAACCAAGGCGGTATTGCATGAAACAAATGAATGAGCAGCATTTCGCCATCCTGAGGCGGCACATGGTCGAGATGATTGGCATCCACACTGACCTCATGAGTGACGAGCTCGGCAAGTCCGCCTTCAGCGAACGCATACTTTCGGCGATGCTCAACGTGCCCCGGCATTTGTTCGTGCCGGCGCCATTGACGCAGGTCGCGTACGAGGACACGCCACTGCCAATCGGTTTCAACAAGACGATCTCGCAGCCGTTCATCACCGCGCTGATGACCGATCTGCTGGAACCAAAAGAGGAGGATGCCGTACTGGAGGTCGGCACCGGCCTCGGTTATCACGCGACCCTGCTGGCCGAACTTGTGGCGCACGTCTACAGTGTCGAAGTTGTTGAGGAATTCGCCAGCGAAGCCGAATCGCGCCTGCGTCAGATCGGCTGCTTCAATGTCGAGGTCCGCGTCGGCGACGGTTCTCGCGGCTGGTCGGACCACGCGCCCTACGACAAGATCGTCGTGACCGCGGCCGCGGACGAACCGCCGGCGGCACTGGTGCAGCAGCTGAAGCTGGGCGGGCGGATGGTTCTGCCCTTGGGCGCGGATGAAGCTCAGGTGCTGGCTGTGGTCGAGAAGGGGGCGGACGGCAAACTCCGGGTTCACGAATCCATTCCGGTACGTTTCACCCGGCTGGAGACCGTGATCTGACCTCCTCCCCTTCCTGAACGGAGGGGGGTCCTGTTGGCTTACGACGCGGCATTCAGGAACTCCGGCAGATCAATGCCGACCTGCTGTCTCGGATTCGCTGAGCGAAGCGCCCAACACTGGCGTGTCCAGCGTCGGGTCTCGGTCAGCGGGGCGGCCTCCGCCCCGGCCCAACATAAGCCGGGTGTTTGAGCCTTGAGAATAGTCCGCCCGCCGCTCTGCTCGGCCTGGAGCGTCTGCCTGCAGTCGTTGCAGCGGATAAGCCATCTCGGCTTGCGCATCACCTGCTTCGAACCGCCGTCGCAGCACGTCGAGGAGGAACCTCGCTCGCTGACCCGCTCTGACTGGATGCCGACCGCCTCCAAAGCGTGTTGCATGCCGCTTGACCCCCGGCCGAACGACCAGAACTTTTGGCTGCGCCGAGACCAGATCGACACGCCATATGTCACACCCCGCAGGATGTTCTTAGGCCAGCCGATGGAGACTTTGCTCACGCCGCTCCCGACACAATGCCGCGCGATCATCTTCGCCATGGTCTGCATCGCATGCTCGAGACGAAGCCGCCGGAGCTGGTGCAGCCTGGCGATGTGGCGCGAGGTCGGTGCGTGGTTCTCCTTTTCCGCGCCCCGTGTGCCGGCAATAGCCTGCTGTTTTCGTGCGATCTCTCGCCCCAGGAAATCCCAGTCCTTCATCGCCACACGGTTCTCGACGTACCGCGCTTGCGCGAAACCTTCGATCGAGACAGACGCTCTGATGCGCACGCCCGGATCGATCGCCGCGCAACGATGACCTGCCAACCGCTGCGGCTCGGCAATCTCGACGCTCCGGGCCAAGCACCGGCGCTTCCGCCTCCGATCATAGCTGGGATCCGAGCCGCATAGGTCCCGGCATCTGCCGCAATGACGCCTCTCGGCCGGGTTCATGATGGGCCGATAGGGCCCCGCAATGACAGATGGCCGCTAGTCGACCGGCTCCGCCTGCACATGCGCCACCACGTGCGCCGGACGCATCAGCAGCAACAGAAGCAACGAGGGAACCGTCGTGAAGACCATCAGCTTGTAGTCATCAACGTAGGCGATGATCGACGCTTGCTGGTTGACAATCTGGTCGAGCAGCGCCGCCCCGTGCGCGTGCATCGGGTTCAGCATCCTGAACGACTCCATGACCCGGTTGAACGGCGTCACCGCGGCGCCGATCGTCTCGTGCAGTACCTGGGTGTTCCGCGCCATCATCGCGGTGACAATGGAAACGCCCATGGCCGCGCCGATGTTGCGTGACAGCGAGAACAGACTTGCCCCTTCTGTCCGCATCGCCGGGTCCAGCGTGGCGAAGGCGAGCAACTGCAGCGGCGTGAACACCAGCCCAAGCCCCGCGCCCTGCAGAATGATCGTGGCAATCAGCTCATGCTGGGAAACGTCGGGCGTCCAGGTCGTCATGATCCAGAACGACCAGCCCTCCATGAGCATGCCGGTGCCCACCATCAGCCGCGCATCGATGCGATGCGCGAGGCGGCCGCTCAGCACGATGGTGATAAGGTTGCCAATACCGCGGGGCGCCATCAGCAGGCCCGCCGTGTCGACCGGATAGTCCGCCAGCGTCTGCAGCCAAGGTGCCATCAGCGCCAGGCTGGACACCAGCAGCGTGCCCACCATGAACATCATCGCCAGACCAGCGGAGAAATTGATGTCGCGGAAAAGGGCCGGCCGGATCAGCGGACGGCGTGCCCAGCCAAGATGGATGAAGAACAAGTAGGAACCAAGCGCAGCAAGAATTGCCTCGATGATGATCTCGCGCGAGGAGAACCAGTCCCTCTCCTGGCCGCGGTCGAGCATCACCTGCAATGCACCGATGCCAATCGACAGCATGGCGAATCCCATCCAGTCGAAGCGCAGTGCGCGACTTCCCGGTACATCCGGCAGGAACGCGATGAAACCGAGAGCCGCCAGCACGCCGAATGGCAGGTTGATGTAGAAGACGAACCGCCAGTCGTACCAGGCCGTCAGATAACCCCCGAGCGTCGGACCCATGATCGGGCCGATCATCACGCCCATGCCCCACAACGCCATCGCCCAGCCACGTTGCTCGGGCGGATAGATGTCCAGCATGGTCGCCTGCGATAGCGGCACCAGCGCCGCTGAGAACATGCCTTGCAGCAGTCGGAACAACACGATCTGCTCAAGCGTCTGGGCTGCACCGCACATCATCGAGGCGACCGTGAAGCCAAGGACGCAGGTCACAAACAGCGGCTTGCGACCGAAGCGTGAGGCCAGCCAGCCGACCGGCGCGGTCATGATTGCCGCAGCCGTGATGTAGGACGTAAGGACCCAGGTGATCTCGTCGTAACTCGCGGAGAAGCTGCCCTGCATATACGGCAGCGCCACGTTGGCGATGGTCTGGTCGAGCGATTGCAGCAGCGTTGCGCATATGATGCACAGCGTGATCATGCCGCGATACGGGAATTTCGGTCCGCCGGTCGCGGCGAGCCGCATGGCGGGCGTCGCGCCCTCGCTCATGGCGCGCCCGAACACGTCAATGCGAGTGCGTCAAAAGGCGTTGCGGCCGACCGGCGATTGGAAAAGTCGGGATCATTATCATCCAAGCGAAGGCCGGCACCCACGCGCCCGAGGCTCAACTCCCGGACCGACGCCGCGGTTCGGTTTCCACCGGGATGATCCTGGACGGCTCGGTTGCTGATCGGGAGCGCACCACCGAGGCAATCTCGATCATCTGTCGCTGCTCTCGGCCCGAATTGCGTCGGCCCTGTCGGGCCTCGCCGCGGCCTTAGTCGCGCTAACATCCGCGCCCGGGCCAGCCCTGTGACCCGTGGCCTATCTGCGGTGAAATCCGGAGCCATGACGCCCGCTTTGCCGCTCCGGTCACCAGGCCAGCTTGCGCCCTCCGCGGTTCATCGGACGGCACGTCTGATCGGCCAAATTCGGGCGCGTCAGCACGTGGCGGTCCCACGGCCCCCTGGATTCGGTGGGCGAAGGTGCGGACATGCGTTTTCCTCCCGTAGTCCGAGTATTTGCGGCTGTGTAGCACGTGCCGGTTCGCTGAGCGTGCCATATCGCGCTCTCTGCCCCAACCCCAGCGCGTGTTGCGACGTGGTCCGGATGCGACTACCGTCGCAATCAAAGGCGGCCGCGCCGGACTTGGCGTGTACCCATCGCCGCTGCTGGGAGGACACGACTTGCTCGCCAACATCCCTGCGACCCAGACTGTCATCGAGATCAGACAGCCTGGGGGTCCCGAAGTGCTCGTTCCGGCCACCCGGCCCGTGCCGGAACCGAAACCAGGCGAAGTGCTGATCCGCATCGCCGCAGCCGGCGTGAATCGTGCCGACTGCCTGCAGCGCATGGGCCGCTATCCGATGCCGCCCGGCGCGCCCGACATTCCCGGCCTCGAGTGTTCCGGCACCATCGTCAAGCGCGGCGATCGGGTGTCGCAATGGAGCGACGGCGACCAAGTCTGCGCGCTGATGATCGGCGACGGCTACGGCGAGTACGCGTGCGTCCCGGCGCTTCAGTGTTTGCCGGTGCCCGCGCCGGTCAGCCTGATCGATGCCGGTGGACTGCCCGAGACCTTCTGTACCGTCTGGACCAATGTGTTCGAGCGCGTCCATCTGCAGGCGGGCGAAACCTTCCTGATGCAGGGCGGCAGCAGCGGCATCGGCATCACCGCGATCCAGCTCGCCAAGGCGTTCGGCGCCAAAGTACTGTGCACTGCCGGGTCCGACGAGAAATGCCAGGCTTGCCTGGACTACGGCGCAGACGTGGCGATCAATTACCGAACGCGGGATTTCGTCGCGGTCGGCAAGGAGTTCACTCAGGGCCGGGGCGTCGACGTAATCTTCGATATGATCGGCGGCGACTATATCCCGCGGCAGATCGAACTGCTGGCGCGCGAAGGGCGGCTCTGCTTCGTCGCGCTCATGCACGGCACGAAAGTGGAGGCGGATTTCGGCGCGGTCCAGCGCAAGCACTTGACCATCACCGGGTCCACACTGCGTTCCCGGACCGAGGTGCAGAAGGCGGCGATCATTCGCGCGTTGCGCGAGAAGGTATGGCCGCTGTGGAGCGAGGGGAAGCTGCGCACCTGTACGTTCCGGACTTTCCCATTGGTACAAGCGGCGGAGGCGCATCGGCTGATGGAGTCGAGCCAGCACATCGGCAAGATTCTACTGGTCCCGTAACGGCCGCCGCCCACTGCATCATGAGCTTTATCCATACGCACCATTTCATCGGGCTGCTCCACACCTACGGCTACACGGCCCTCGCGGTGATCGTCGGGCTCGAGTCCCTGGGACTGCCTCTGCCCGGCGAGGGTGCCCTGATCGTCAGCGCGATCTATGCGGGCAGCACGCACAATATGAGTCCGGTGCTCGTCATTGTGGCTGCCGCCACGGGCGCCATCATCGGACAGACCATTGCCTACTGGATCGGCCTGAAGGTCGGCCACAGCTTGTTGCGCCGGCACGGCCACAAGATCGGTTTGACCTGGCGGCGTCTCGCGCTGGGCCGCATGCTGTTCCGCAAGCACGGCTTCAAACTGGTGGTGGTTGCGCGGTTCGTTGTCGTGCTGCGCGTGATCACCGCGATGCTGGCCGGGGCGAATCAGATGCCATGGCGAAAGTTCGTCCTCGCCAACGTGATCGGCAGCGTCGCCTGGGCATCGTTCTATGGCATCGGTGCGAGCATGCTGGGCAAGCAGATGAAGCACAGTTCGGGCCCGATCGGCATCGCCGTCGGCGTTGTGGTGCTGCTGATCTCGCTGCTCGGCGGCTGGATCGCGCACCGCCACCAGGACAAGCTCGCGACGGCCCAGCGCGGGATCCGAACGCCCATGCTGTGAGGCGCGTTCAGAGGCCCGAGTCGTAGAACGGGGCCCAGCCGTTCGGAATCATCTGATTGATCAGGTCGGACCCCCGCATATTGCGGCTCAGCATCACGCAGCCACCGGCGAAAGCATACGCGAATATGGTCGCCTCGCTCAGGGCCACCATGCGGCGCGCGGGTGGATAGCCGGCGAATCGCCTCGACAAGCCTGCCACAATACCCGCCGTGATCATGACCGCGCGCTTGCCGCGTACAGGCGATCTAGCAGAACCCATGCAACGACCTGGGTCGACGGACGCGGAACCGGCCTGGTGGCTGGATCAGCGGGATCGAGGCGACCACATGCGCGCGCCCGCCAACACAGATGGTGTGATGATTGATCGTCCGGGTGGGCAGCAATCTATCAAGTTCGGGGACGCGTGGCCGTGCAAGGCGTCGATGTGGGCACAGGTCGCAACAGCTCGACAACTCCTCCTGATTGACTCGTCACCCGCCAGCGTGCCGAAGCTTCGTTGCCACCGCAGGATGGAGCGCAACGCGATGGATGCAGAGTACGTCGTCATTGGAGCCGGCTCTGCCGGATGCGTCATGGCCGCCCGGCTATCCGAGACTGGTGCGCGCGTCATTCTTCTGGAAGCCGGGCCGCGCGACACACTCCCTTGGATCCACATCCCCGCCGGCGTGCTAAAGCTGCTGCGCCATCCGGTAGTGAACTGGAACTACAGCGCCGATGCTTCGCCCGGCACCGCTGGCCGCGCAATCCATTGGCCGCGCGGCAAGGTGCTCGGCGGCTCGAGTTCGATCAACGGCATGCTGTACGTGCGCGGCAATCCGGCTGACTACGACGGCTGGGCGCAGATGGGTTGCCGCGGCTGGAGCTATGACGACGTGCTGCCGTTCTTCCGCAAGTCGGAACACTACGTGCAACGCGGTGAACCGGAGATCCGCGGCCAGGGCGGGCCACTGAAGGTGGAGGACTACCGCACGATCCTGCCGCTGACGCATCGATTTGTCGAAGCGGCTCGCCAGGCGGGTTTCACATTCCGCCAGGACCTGAACGGACGCGAGCAGGAGGGGGTGGGTTACTCGCAGATGACACGGAAGGGGCGATTTCGCGGCTCAACGTCGCAGACGTTTCTTGCCGAGGCGCGCCGACGCTCGAACTTGCGTGTTGAAACGAATGCACTTGCGACGCGGCTGTTGTTTGAAGGCAAGCGCTGCATTGGCATCGCATTCCGACAGAATGGCGCGGATCGCGAGGCGCGTGCGACGCGTGAGGTGATTCTGTGCGGTGGGTCGGTCAACTCGCCGCATCTGCTGCAGATCTCCGGCATCGGTCCTGCGGCGCATCTGCAATCGATCGGCGTCGCGGCGGTACACGACCTGCCTGGCGTTGGCGCGAATCTGCAGGACCATTACGTCGCACGCATCTCGCATCGCGCGCGCGACGCGGTGTCGATCAATCAACTCGCGCGTGGGCCGCGGCTGGCAGGAGAGGCGCTCCGGTTTGCGCTGCTGGGACGCGGCGCGCTCACGTTCGGCGTGACCAGCGCGCAGGTGTTCTGCCGTTCGCGTGAAGGACTCGCCAGTCCAGACCTCCAACTTCTGTTCACGCCTGCCAGTTATGATGCAGCTCGGTTCGGCGAGCTGGAACGCGAGGCGGGGATGACGGTAGCGGTGTGCCCGGTGCGGCCAGACAGCCGCGGTACCATCATGGCGGCGTCGGCCAATCCGAGTGCGCCTCCGGTGATCACGCCGAACTATCTATCTGATCCGAATGATACGCGTGTGCTGATCTCGGGCATGCGCATCGCGCGGCGGATTTTTGCACAGGCGCCGCTGGCACGGCACAGCGTGGTGGAGACGTTGCCCGGGCCAGATGCGGGGTCCGATGAAGCGCTGGCGGCGTATGCACGTGGTTATGGAACGACGATCTATCACCCAGTCGGCACATGCCGCATGGGGGATGGTCCCATGGCCGTGGTGGACGCGCGACTGCGTGTGCACGGAATTGGCGGACTGCGGGTGATCGACGCCTCGATCATGCCGACGCTGACCACCGGAAACACGAATGCACCGACGATCATGATTGCGGAGAAAGGCGCAGCAATGATGCTGCAAAACGACTGATGTCACGGCAAGGAGCGGAGCGACAATGCAATCCGCTGTTTGTCGGCGCGAACTGCTTCCGCCCGCAGGACGGGGCGCTTATGGACGCCGTCAGCACCTCGATGGAGGTAGCGAGGGTGAGTGACCTTCACAGAGCCGGGAACCTAGCGGCTTCATCGCTCCACTCCTCGCAGCGACGGGAACGCTACGATGAAGCGGTGTCGCTTTGTGTAGGTTCTGACCAATCGACGCTGCAGCGTGTGGTATACGGGCGTCGCGGGACATGATGTAACGCGGATATTCGAGCACAGGACTCAGGTGATCGACGGGTCGACTTGCCGCCACCACCCTGACGAGCTCGGCGTTCACCAACAAGCCGGCTGACGCCGTGGTGGCGATCACGCGGGAAAAACTACCCAGGGCCGGATCCCGGCGGAGGAAGACCGCATTGATCGAGGCGGCGCCTCCGCAAGCGCAAAACCTGTGTGACGACCTGCCGAGCTGACCGCCAGTGCGAGGGATCCAATGACGACGCGATCTCCCGCGGGGATTGCGTCATCGCTACGTTCGCTGCAATGACAAAAGGACTTCCTCGTGGAACTTTCGCATCTCGCGGATAGCCTGGTCCGCGTCATCCATCTCGAAATCAAAATCCAGCCCGGTCACGCCCAACCGCTTCAGCGTTTGCACGTCTTCAATAGCGTCCGCGATCGTGCCCGAAAACAAGCGCCTGTTGCCGTCGGACGCCAGTGGCATGGGCTGCGCATGCCGCTTCACGCGGTAAACCACTCCCACGCGCGCCGGATCGCGTCCGGTTTCCGTCACCAACCGGCGCAGCCGCTCGATCCGCGCCGTGAGCCGCGGTAGCGTGTCAAGCAGGTGATTCCTGTTGCTGCCGATCGGATACCACGCATCGCCGATGCGTGCAGCGCGGCGCATTGAAGGGCCGCTCTCCCCGCCAACCCAAATCGGCGGATACGGCTTCTGCACGGGCTTGGGATCGAACACCAGGCGATCCACCTTCACATACCGGCCGTCGATGCGAGGTCGTTCCTCAGTCCACAGCGCACGAAACGCATCGAGATATTCATCCGTCACCGCGCCGCGTTCGGCGAAGGGCGGCGTCACCACCGCGTCGAACTCGGCCTTCAGCCAGCCGGCGCCAACCCCCACCACCAGCCGTCCACCAGACAAAACGTCAATGCTTGCCAGCATCTTCGCCGCCAACACTGCGGGACGATGGGGCACCACCATTACCGCCAGAACCAAGCGGATGCGTTCCGTCTGCGCTGCGATCCACGCGGCCGCCACCAGCTGCTCCAGTCTGTAGGCCGGTGAGTTGCCGTAGAACTCGCCGGACTCCGAATACGGGTATCCGGGCGCGCGCATGTCCGGCAACGCAATGTGATCTGTCAGCGTCAGATAATCAAAGCCCAGCGCTTCGCCCTCGCGCGCTACGCGCGCCATCGCCGTCGGGCTCGCCATCGGCCCGCTGATCGGCAGGTTGAAACCGATCTGCATTCCGTCGATCACGTTCCTCTCCTCATCCGGCGTTGCACGGGCCGCCTTTGACGTGTCGCGCGAATAGCTCGAACAAGCGCTGCGTCACCGGACCTACCTCGCCGTCAGCGACGGGCTGGCCGTCGATGTGCACAATCGGTTTCACGAAGCTGGTCGCGCTGCTGATGAACGCCTCGCGTGCCGTGCGCATATCAGCTTCGCTGAAATGCGATTCCTCAAACGCGATGCCATCGTCGCGCATCAGTGTCATCAGCGCATCGCGCGTACAGCCGGGTAGGATCGCGTCATCCAGGCTGCGCGTGCGCAGCACGCCGTTCTGGTCGACGATCCAGAAGCTGGTGGCGGCTCCTTCCGTCACCGTCCCTTCCGCATCGATCAGGATCGCCTCGAGCGCGCCCTGTTCCTTTGCCGCCTGTCGCGCCAGTACGTTCGGCAACAGGCCTATGCTCTTGATGTCGCAGCGCGCCCAGCGCTGATCAGGCTGTGTGATCGCGCTCGCCGTCCATTTCGCCACGTCGGAGGGATAGGGCGGAATGCGGCGAATCGTGACCACCATTGACGGGGGCACCGGCTTTGCGGGAAACGCATGATCGCGCCGCGCCACGCCGCGCGTCACCTGCATATACAGCAGCCCCTCTCGCACGCGGTTGCGCCGCGCGACTTCCAACAAGATGTGCCGCAACGCAGCGCGGCCCATCGGCTGCGGCAGACGGATCTCACGCAGCGAACGATCGAGCCGGTCGAAATGGCGGTCTTCGTCGATGAAGCGACCGTCGTGCATGTGCACGACCTCGTAGATTCCGTCGGCGAACTGGTAGCCGCGGTCCTCGATGTTCACCGACGCCTCGCGCTGCGGCAGATAGCGGCCATTGACGTAGGCGATGCGGCTCATAGGCGACGGACCCCGAATGATGCGGCAAGCACGATACTGCTGCACGCGCAGGGCGTCATCTAGCGCTGTCAGTCACCTGTGGCGCTGCCTGGCAAATCGTCTCCAACCCGCGTCCGGTTCCACAGACGCCGCACTCTCAGCCACAACGACCTGGTCCATCGGCAGCGGTCGGAACGCGGGGAGCCGGCAATATCCATTGCGGGGCTGCGGACGGCGCCATCCCCTTTCTGATTCTGCCGCAGGTTGCGACTTCGCTGCCGAGGGAACGCGCGCTGCGATCCAACGCTGGGAATTATACAGTCCGTGCGTTGGCGATGAAGGCCCGAATCAACGCCGGATCCTTGACACCGCGCATGCTCTCGACGCCCGACGACACGTCTACCGCCCTCGCACCAGTTGCGTGGATCGCCCGCGCGACGTTGTCCGGAGTC
>JASHVB010000367.1 GCA_030039695.1 Acetobacteraceae bacterium | reverse complement strand
ATACTTATGTTCCCAGTTCGGCGGTCTGCACATGCGCTGCGAGCAGTGCGGGAAAACGCTCGGGATCGCCGCGCGCCATGCCGCATTCGGTGGCCACACCATCGACCCGGGCGTGACGCTGGGCGGCAGTGAGACGCGCTCCATTGCCGGGCATGTCATCGCGGTGAACGAGGCCGAGATAGAGTTCGGTTCCCGGTTGCAACTTCAGCCCGTCGAGCGGCGCGAAGAAAGCATCGTCGGTGCGGGGTTTCGGCACCGGCAAGTGGAAGAAATGAATCGGCCGTCGCACCCCGGCCGAGACCGCATTGGTCATCTCGACCATAATCCCGGCGTCCTTCGGCTGGATCACGTGCTCGTCGGCCGGGCTACCGTAGCAAAGGTGATAGCCGAGCTCGATTGACGCCGGGACGCCGTCACCGATCGCGATCAACTCACCAATCGTTTCCTGCTGGAAATCGACCGGCCCTGGCTCGTAATAGCCCTCCCAAGCAATGACCTCTTGGCACACGTCCCACTGCAGTGCGATACGATCGTGGGGTAAAGCCCGTGCGATGGACGCAACTTCGCCGAGCAAGTGCGCTGTCAACACACGGATCAGCGCCGGTCGATCGGTCGGCACCATGTTGTTGTAGGTCGGCGCAATCGGGGTTGGCAGGGAGATCTGGAACTTGACCCCGGCTGGGATCGTGCCTTCCCGCTGCAGACGGTCGAACAGCCGCCACGACTCAATCGCCATGTCAGCGTACCCGGTTTTGACGGTGCCCGGATCAAGCTCCGCGCCCGGCTTCACGCGCAGGCGCGGGATTTCGCGCAATACCTTGCCGTCCCATTGGATGAATTTGAATGGCGGCACATCGCTCGCCACCTCGATCGCCGGATTATCGGCCAGCACCTGCTGTAGGAAACGAATCCAGGTCTTGCGAATGCCCGTTTCGCCGTCCGGCAGGCGCTTGAGATGTGGTGCGGTTGCCGCTGCCAGGGTGCGGAACACCGTCTCGGCGTCCGGCAAGGGAATGCTGCCGACGAAATGGATGATCGGCTTGTGCGCTGTTGTGGAGCTCATCACGGACCCCTCTCCATACAGCTCCACTATGACCGATCGAGACCGATCCGGCGATGGCTTGGCCAGGCGGTCGTGTGCGGCGGCCGAGCCTGCTGACCCTTCCATGCCCCGCGCTTGGTTGGCCGGTATGTCCAGACAGAGCGCCGGTATGAGGCGGTGCGTCTGGGCGTCGATGAAGAATGGGCGGAAATCGCCCCCTTGATTTCCCTATGCGACAAATCTGGGCGTTCCGTTACTTCTGGCTTGGTTGTTGCGCTGGACGCACAGCAGCCGGCTCTGGGTGGTGTCGTCGCACGACGCGCCAATGTTCAATGCGGACCCGAACAGCGTCCGAAAACGAAAAGCCTCGGCCATCGCGTGACGGTGGCCGAGGCGGGCGCCGGGAAAACTTTTAATTGGTTAAGCGATCTCCCTCAACAATTTACCAAACGGCGCTGTGTTTTCGGTCCCACCCAGGAGTCTCGATCGCCTTCAATGCCAGGCCAACGCGATTTCGGGATTTGCTGTGTGGCTAGGACGCGCCAGCTGGCCGGCGAAGCGGCGGGATGCTGGGTGACACCGGAAGTGTCGCAAATTCGGCGGGGTTAAGCCGAAATACCAATGGATATTTCGCTGTGTCTCTGTTGTCCTCGGGCTCCGTCAAGCGCCAGGCATAGAAGCAAGTCGTGCAGCTGAAGACAGTCCAAACTCATGCAACAGCAGAATTGCTGAGCACTTTTGTCGTTCCTGATCGACACCGTGGGCACGCTGAGGGGACACTCTCGGCGGGTTCGTTCATTGCTGCGCTCTCTCGTTGTTCAGTTTCGCGATAACCGTGATAAGCTTTTGCTGCCGAGCGACTCTGGGAATCGGCACCCGAACTCATCAGTTTCACAGAAGCGCTGTGCTAGATTGTCCGGGTGGCGCTGCAGGATCGAGCCCTGTTCCACCAGCAAGCAGTGCGGGCCGGACGGGCAACTACCACCGGGCCGCGCGGACGGCTCGCCAGCCACGCTGCTCGCCCAGTCGCCGTCCGCCGGTGCCGGTTACGACAAAGCGAACCCGCTCGCACCCCTGGCACGGGGATTGCTGGCCAATCAGCCGCTGACCGCACCGGTGCCCCTGCCACCCTCTCGCGACGGTTGAACGTGCACGTGCTTCTGGCTGATGACGACGCCGTTCGCGCAGGCGCGCTGATGTGTGTCTTGGCAGACATCCCCGGCATCCGCGTCACCCGACTGCCACTTGGTGAGCTCCTCGCCGATGCTGTCGCCGCGCACGCGCCCGACGTGGTGATCGTCGATATCGCGCGCCCCGACCGCGACGCGCTGGACGGCGTGCGGCGCGTGACCGAGGCGGATCCCCGCCCGATCGTCATGTTCGTCGACCAGGACGACCCCGAATTCATGCAGGAAGCGATCAATGCAGGCGTTTGTTCGTTCAACGTGGCCGGCCTTCCGCCGCCCGACATGCGGCCGCTCCTGCGCGCGGCCATTGCCTTGTTCCGCCGCCACCAGCAGGCGCAGGATGAGCTGCGCTCGGTGCAGACGCGGCTGGAAGAACGCGGCATCATCGACCGCGCCAAGACGCTACTCATCCGCGAACGCCGCATGAGCGAGCCGGATGCCTATCACTGGCTCCGCCGCCGTGCCATGGCCAGCGGCCGGCGCATCCCCGACGTGGCTCGCGAGCTGCTGCACGATCCCGGCAAGGTGCGGCCATGACCCAGCCCGTGCGGATCGGCATACTCCGTCTCGCCGACAGTGCGCCGGTGCTGGTTGCCATCCATCGTGGCTTGTTCGGCGATTGCGGCGTCGCGGTGGAGATTAGCGTCGAACCGTCATGGGCCAACATTGCGGACAAGCTGACCTACGGCCTGCTCGATGCGGCGGTGATGCTGCCGCCGCTTGCCCTGGCGTGCACGTTGGGCCTGCGCGGCGTGCGGGCGCCGCTGGTGGTGCCGATGGGGATCAGTCAGGGCGGCAATTCCGTGGTGCTCAGCAGTGCCGTCGCCACCGCGATTGGCGGCGGTCCGCCGGGCGCGATGGCCGCGGGACAGCGCTTCGCCGCGTGGTCGCGCGCGCAGGCGGACCCACCGCGGCTCGCCGTGGTGCACGCGTTTTCCACTCACAACCTGCTGCTGCGCTATTGGCTGGCGGCGAGCGGAGCCGATCCCGACCGTGACGTACGCATCGTCAGTGTGCCGCCGGAGTTGGTGGTGGCGGCGATGGTCGAGCGTGCGGTCGCCGGGTTCTGTGCTGGTGCGCCTTGGGGTAGCGTCGCCGAGGAGCGTGGCATGGGTCACGTGGTGTTAGGCAGTTCGGAGATCTGGGCGTCGCATCCGGAAAAATGCCTGGCCGTGCGCGCTGCCTGGGCCGCGGACAACCCGGCGGCGCTGCAGGGCCTGCTGCGGGCGCTGCTGCGCGCCGGGCGGCTGTGCGACGATCCAACGCTGGCTGACGTGGTGGCGGACTTGCTCGGGCCGGAATTCCTAGGCCTGTCGCGGACCGCGTGCCGATCGGTGCTGCCCGGTGGCGGCGCCCGAGAGACCATACGCTTCCATGCGCCGGCCGTCTGGCTTCCGTGGCGGGAACATGCCGTCTGGTTCCTGGGTCAGATGCGCCGCTGGGGCTGGCTGGACGACACGGCGGAACAAGAGCGCCTGACGGCGGACCTCTATCGCCCGGACCTGCTGGAGCCGGTCGCACGCTCCGAGGGAATGAGCTGGCCTGACGCCGCGCGTCGCCCGCAACAGCGGCACCGCAATTCGTGGATCTGGCCGGCGGATCCTCATCCGCTTCTTATGCAGGCCGACACGTTCTGTGACGATCAATAGTTAGGCAATGTGTTTAGGCAATTGCATGTAATGGCGCCACGGGTGTCGGAGCGACGCCTCCGAAGACCTGTGGCAATCCGCCATCTGCCGAGTTGGCAAGCAATTTGCTGATAACCAGTTGTCGGCGTTACGGCACGCCGCGCGGGCGACGTTCAATGGCGGGCGTCCCCTTCGCCGGGACCTAGGTCTCAACAGCGCGAATCGGCAGGTCAGCGCGGACCTGCCATCGGGCCTCGCAGCCCGCGGACGTCAACGCCCTCGTCTGGCGTCCGGCCTGGAGCCTTCCCGATGGCGACAAACCTCGCAACTCGCTCCTCCATTGTTACGGCCGGCAACGGCCGGCCATCCACGCGCAACTGCTGAATTGAAACGAGAGCGCCATGAAGACGCACAAGGTGGAGCAACTTATCATCGCGACCGTCGGATTCTTCTGGTGCTTCCTGATGTGGTTCTCGACCGCCGCATTCAGCCCAAGCATCGCCGCTCACTATCATCTGTCGATCGCCGCCCTCGGATTGCTCGCGAGTTCTGCCATCTGGATGGCGCCGATCGGTCGCATCATCGCCGGATGGGCGTCCGATCGCTTCGGCGCACCCTCCACCTTTGCCGTCATCCTCGCCGGCTGCGGCCTGGTGTCCATCCTGTCCGCATTTACTGACAACTACGAGGTACTGTTCTTCGAACGCGTGATCGTGGCGATCGCGGGCGTGTCATTCGTCGTTGGCATCCAGCACGTCGCGCAGTGGTTCGACCCGCAGGAGATCGGCACTGCGGAAGGTCTCTACGCCGGCACCGGGAATGTCGGCGCCGGCACGGGCGCGCTGTTCCTGCCGCGCATCTTCGGCACCGACTATCGCACCGCCTTTGTCTGGCTGGGCGCGATCGCCATCGTCATCGCGGCTTGGTACCTGCTGCGCGGACGCGCCGCGAAATCCGTTGAGCGCCGCGCCACGGTAAAGCAGCGCAGTAACATCCGTGGCACGATCCTGGTCTGGAGCCGCTACATCGCCATCGCCCTGATGCTGGCCTATGCGATGTCGTTCAGCCTCGAAATAGCGCTGAATGCCTGGCTGCCCGGCTACTTCACGCGCGGATTCCACGACGCGATTCTCGCTCTCGGCTTCTCTGGCGTCGCGGGCTTACAGATCGCTGCCGGAACATTTGCCGCCGTCGAGTCATTCTGCGCTTCGCTCTTCCGTCCCTTCGCTGGATACATGTCCGATCTGTTCCAGCGAAAAGGTTGGACGCCGCTGCCCGTCATCGCCAGGACGCTTCCCTATGCACCGCGCCTGCATTGGCTTGGCATCGCGCTGATCCTGATAACCGTTTGCATGGTCGGATTGACACTGGCCGGCCTCAGCGGATCGCTGCACGCGTCCGTGCTGTTGCTCGTTCTCCTGGGCATCTGCATCTCCTTCGGCACCGGTGGCACTTTTGCGCTTGTGCCCCTGCTGTTCCCGGACCGTCCCGGCGCTGCCGCAGGATTCATCGGCGGAGTCTCCACCGCCGCTGGCATTGTCTATCCGCTGATCTTCGCCGGTGGTTCGAACATCCATCTCGGCTATCTCCATGCTGCCATCTTCATGTTCGTGCCCACCATCCTCTTCTACTTCTGGGCGGCACGCCACGAGTTGCACCCCGAAGAGCATGGTCTGATCAGCCGCTCGGCCCTCGCGGCCGAACAAGCGTGACGTGCGCTCACCCCCCGTTCGAAAGGTCCAGACCATGACTGTAACTTCGTTCAACGTGCCTCGCCGGCAAGAGCCTTGGTTCAAGTACGGCGTCGCCACTCTGTTCTTGGAAATGGCGATTGCGATCGCCGTGAGCGCTTACTCGCTCTACATGACGTTCAACGGCCTCGGCGGATTTCCCGGCAAACATTGAGGCGCGTCGTTGAGCCACGGCCGTGCCGCGCGCGATGGCTCAACAACCGCGTGTCTTCACAGAGGACCGCATGCAGCCCACACGTAGCAGTCAGCCGGGTCGCCGCGTGCGATACGAGACCAACCGCCGATGAACATGCTTGCGCCACGGCGCCAACGGCTTGTGCTCGTTGGCAATGGCATGGTCGGCACGCGAGCGTTGGAAGAGATCATCGCGCGCGCGCCTCAGGCTTTCGACATGACCGTGTTCAGCGCCGAACCGTACGGCACGTACAACCGAACCATGTTGTCGCCGTTGTTGGCCGGCGAAAAGCGGTTTTCTGACATCGTTACGCACGACAGCGCCTGGTACGCCGCAAACCACATAGAACACCTCTCCGGCGAGGCGATTATCGCAATCGACCGGCGTCACCGCGTCGTGACTGGCACGCATGGCACGCAGCGTCCCTATGACGTGCTGTTGCTCGCGACCGGATCCAATCCTGTGGTCCTGCCGCTGCCGGGGGCAAATCTGCCGGGCGTAGTCACGTTCCGTGATGTTGCTGACGTGAATGCTATGCTGAGTGCCTGCCGAAGCGGCGGCCGGGCTGTGGTGATTGGCGGCGGGTTGCTGGGGCTGGAAGCCGCCTACGGCCTGTCGCGCAATGGCATGCTGGTGAGCGTCGTGCACCTGATGCCGAGCTTGATGGAACGCCAGCTCGATCCGCTGTCCGCGGGATTGCTCGCCGAAGATTTGCGAGCGCGCGGCATCAATGTGCTCACCAGCGCCAACACCCATGCCATCCATGGGGAAGATCGCGTGCGCTGCGTGGTTCTGGCCGACGGGAGGAAACTGCCTGCGGATCTGGTGGTCATGGCAGTCGGCATTCGTCCGAACATCGCACTGGCCAAGGCCGCGGGATTGGCATGCGGCCGCGGCATCCAGGTCGACGGCACGATGTGCACCAGCGACCCGCATATCTATGCCGTCGGCGAGTGCGTGGAATATCGCGGCCAGGTCTTTGGACTGGTGGCGCCGTTGAATGAAATGGTCAGTATCTGCGCTGACCACGTCACCGGTGTCACGGACAGCTTCTATGAACCGGGAATTACCGGCACACGGCTGAAAGTCACGGGCATCGAGATGTTTTCGGCCGGCGACTTCTTCGGCGATGCCAATACGCAGGTCGTGGTCTACCGCGACATCGCACGCGGCGTACACAAACGCCTTGTGCTGCGTGACGACCGGCTGATCGGCGCGGTGTTATACGGCGATGCGCAGGACGGTGCCTGGTACTGCGACCTGATTCGAAACGGCACCGACATCGGCCCAATTCGCGATGCGCTGATCTTTGGCCCGGAGATCGCATCGGAGGCGGCGACGGAACATGCGCCAGCCATCAATGCTTGCGCCACAGACGCCCTCGTGGCGGCAATCGCATGACACCGGTACACACAACCTGCCCCTATTGCGGCGTTGGCTGCGGCCTGATTGTTCAATCCGAGGCCGAGATCGTCGGCGATCCCGCACATCCCGCCAACCGGGGACGGCTTTGCTCCAAGGGCGCCGCGTTGGCGGCGACATTGGATGACTCCGAGCGATT
>JASHVB010000366.1 GCA_030039695.1 Acetobacteraceae bacterium | reverse complement strand
CTCGATCTTGATCACTTCAGCGCCGAGATCGGCGAGAATGCGGGTGCAGAAGGGCGCCGCAATATAGTGGCCGATTTCCAATATTTTCAGCCCAACCAGTGGGCCGGTCCGGGGGGGCGGGGCGTTGGCGATCGCGTCAGCGGTCACGAAAAATTTCTCCACAATGTCGGCGAAAACACGCCGCGTTAATCTTCCGCAAGGGATCACGGCGCATATTGCCGAGCACAGAGCCGGTGCTTCGCCGGTGTCCTGTTTCCTCCCCGATGTCGCGCATCTGCAAGGACGCGCAACTCCCTTGGGGCGGTGCGGCTGGCCCGCACCGCCCTTTTTTTGCCGCGCCCCGGACCGCCTCCGCAAGTCGCTGCGTTGGGCGCTGACAATCGCCAGCGATTGCCTGCAAAGTGGCCACGCTTCGCGACGGCACCCTGATGACTCTCACGCGCCGCGGCCTGATCGGCGCCTGCGCCGCATCATGGGCGCGCCCCACCGCCTCGCCTGACCGTTGTCGCTGCGGCTGGCGTGTGCCTGACGTCTATTGGGTGGCGGTCATCGACCAGTTCCAGCGATCCGACCCACGACTTGAGATCAGGCACTTTCCAGCCGCTGCCTCGGAACACACCCTTGGTGTTCTGCACACGCGGCCGCGCGAACCGCCGGCCGACGTGGCTTTGTTGGAAGAAGCGGTCGCTCGATGACGCAGCGCCAGCGCACACCACATCGTCGCCGACGATGCGGGCCCGGGTGACGGAAGTGAACGGGATCCCCCCAGCCGCGTTGCGCGAGCGTGGGCGGTGACTGCCGCAACCGCATCACGATCGATCGGTGACGCCGGCGCATGCTGACGACACTCGTCGCCCTGTTGGCTGCCGCGACGCTGGTCCCGCTGTCGCGGTGCTTCGGCTTTGGCAGCGTGCTGGGATACCTGCTCGCCGGTGTGGCCGTAGGGCCGGCTGGCTGCGGACGCCTGCCGTCGCCGCTGTCACGCCGGGTCTGCTGCCCGCCCCTTCGCCATCCGCATCAACGGGTTCGGCACCGCCGCAGCGATCCGTCGCAGCGTGTTCGTGTCATGGTGATCGAACGCCGGCGTGCGCTCTCGTACCGCCAGATCGACGCGCGTCTTGTAGGTCCAGCTGCCGTCGGCGTTGAACGTAATGTCGATGCGGTAATAGTCGGTGCGAAACGCCGCTTCCAAGAACCCCGTCGAGCAAATCCCAAAACGCGGGTCATCGCGTCGCGCCTCCACCGAAATGCGCTTGTCGTCCGGCTTCGCTGTTCCGCCAGCGAGGACCACCTGTCCGCGCGGAATCGCGATCGTCTGCATGATCAATCCGGTTGCTGGCTCCCACAGCCAATAACCGACCTGGTCGTGGAAGGTGATCGCTTCGTCCGGCGTGTTGATGTGGATGTGGTAGCGCAGCCCATACAGAAGCTGCGGGCCGTTCGTCTGCCCATCGATTGGCTGCATTAGGATATGCTCGCGGAAGACGCGCCGTTCGGGTCCTTCGGCTTTCGGGCTGATATCCACGCCCTGATCGGACTCCCACTCACCGGCCAGGTGGCGCAGCGGGCCGAGATTGGCCAGCGTATCCGGCGAGACGTCAGGTTCGGTGAACACATCATCGGGGATGTTCGACATTGCGGTTGTCCGTGCCTGGTGCGAGGAGAATGCGGCGAGACTGCGGGTCCGGTGTTGCGCTGGCAAGCGCCGACCGATCCTGGTGGAGCAGCAGCAGCGGGCCCGACGCTGGCTCACGTCATCTCGCACGATATCTGTGGCGCTCGGTTGCTGCGGCGACAGCGAGTGCCTAGAGTCCAGGAGTGAAGACTTTCCTCATCATCATGGTCGCGTTGCTGATGCTCGCGACAGTGGGAGTGCTGGTCGCCGGTATGGTCGGCCTCGTGCGCGGCGGCGGCGACCCGCGCAGGTCGAATCAACTGATGCGTTGGCGGGTCATTCTGCAAGCCGCCGCGCTGCTGCTGTTCGCGCTGCTGATGAGCCTGATGCGGTCCTAGGCCGACCGTTCCGTAGACGTAACTAGATGCCCGGCGATGCCTCTTGCTCCAGCTGCGCGGCGTTGGAGCAGCGTGGCGGCGCCGAGTACGCGTCGCGGCGGGGAACCGAGGCCGAGCCACAGATTCAGGGCCATCGCAACATCCAGCAGCGCGCCGAAGCGGGACAGCAGACCCAGCAGCAGCGAGACGCCGATTGCGACCTCGATGAGATGGACCAGCGGCCCTAACACACTTGGGTGCGGTAGCATGATCTCGCTGACGAAGGCGCCCTGCGGGGTGATCGCGGCTTGGGCGGCTTCCTGTCCCATTCAGTAGCGCAGGCCGTCGAAATTGGGTGGGATCTTCCACAGCGACTGCCACCACCACATGCAACCGAGCAGCAGGCGCAGCAGCCAAACTCCGGCCGCGCGCGGCGTGCGCTGAGCCGGATCGGCGCGAGCGGCCAGTACCGCAAGCATGCTGTTGCCAATCAGCAACAGCCAGCAACCGGCGTGAACCAGCCTCCCCGGGTCAGGGACTGCATCGCGTCATGCAGTGGGTTGGGCCGGATGGGCTGGCATCTCCTCTGACAAGCCCTGCTTGTACCGTAGGATGGTCGCAACGGGTAGGAGCGCTTATGGGCAAGTCACAGCAGCCGCCAACGATCCTGGGGCCGAAGCGGCATGGCTCTCCATCCGTCTTCCGTCCCGAGAACCTGTTACGCGAGGCGCGGCGCCAGCTTGGCCTGCCGGATGAGGCGGTGCCGGCGGTTTGTGCGCTCGATCCCGACGGCGACATGGTTGGGGCGCTGCGGGCCGCGGGGCGGTCGCGGCGGGCCGCGGGTTGGGCCTGCTACCACACCGGGATGGACCTGACGGAGCATGACGGCGTCGCGATAGGCATCGTCGGTCTGGCCGTGGGCGCGCCGTTCGCCGTGTTGGTGGCCGAGCAATTGTTCGCCTCAGGCTGCCGGTTATTGCTCAGCGTGACCTCGGCAGGTCAGATCGCGCCGATCCGGCCGACGCCTTATTTCGTGCTAATCGACCGCGCGTTGCGTGATGAGGGCACCAGCTTTCACTACCTGCCGCCGACAACCTTCGCCGAGGCAGATGCGGCGCTGGCGGATCGTGCGTTTGCCAGCGTGTCTGCGCTGCCTGTGACGGTGCATCGCGGCGCGACCTGGACCACCGACGCGCCGTATCGTGAGACCGAGGCAGCGATTGCCGCCGCCTGCGCGCATGGCGCCCTCGCGGTCGAGATGGAAGCTGCCGCGCTTTACGCGTTCGCCGCCGCACGCGGCCACGCGGTCCTGTGCTTCGCCCATGTGACCAACCAGATGGCCCGCATCGAGGGCGACTTCGAAAAGGGCGAAGAAGCCGGCGCGCGCGACTCACTGGCGCTGATTGCCGCGGTGGCGAGGGGAGCCGGATTCGGGCCGTGAAAGCGGCGGGTGAGTGGTGTCGTGCCGCGGAGGTTCGGTGTTCCAACCCGGACAAGTCGGTTGGCTGGGAAGCGGCTTTTCCTGAAAGCATCGGGGCGGCCACTTATGGGACCGCTCCGTCTCCGCCCTTTGAACCT
This sequence comes from Acetobacteraceae bacterium, assembly GCA_030039695.1. Next base: position 3,372 of record JASHVB010000366.1, on the reverse strand, counting down.
GAGCGGTGGCCATAGGCGTCAGGTTGCCCCTTGGCCCTCTCTTGCAGCCTCGATCTTAGCAATATCGATCCGACGCATGGTCATCATGGCATCCATTGCACGCTTCGCGGCAGCGCGATCCGGATCCTTCGGCGCGGCATTTAAGGCTCGGGGCACGATTTGCCAAGAAAAGCCCCAGCGGTCCTTGCACCAACTGCACTGGCCTTCGCTGCCGCCATTCTCGATGATTGCATTCCAATAGCGATCGGTTTCCCTCTGGTCGTCGGTCATCCCCTGGAAGCTGACCGCCTCATTCGGCGTGAACGCAGGGCCACCATTCAGATCAACAAAAGCCCGCCCGAGGACGGTTAATTCGACGATCAACTCACCACCCTGCTTGCCGCCAGGAAAATCGGATGCGGCTTGGAGCGCTTGTCCGACATGGCTATCGGGAAAAGTGGCTGCGTAGAATTCCGCTGCTTTGCGTGCCTCGCCGTGGTCGAACCACAGGCATGTAACGATTTTGCTTTCCATCGAAATTCCCTCACCAGCGTTGATGACGCACCTCGATATCGACGTGCATGACGCAGGTCGATCCAGGTCTGCCTCAAGACAAGGTCATTCGGTCACGGGGACCACGTCTGCTTTTGCGCGCAACCGGCCGCGCGTCGTGGCACGAGATTTCAATGCGCCCTCAAGGACGATGGTATTCGCGCGACCAAATCAAGCCATGAGCCGATCGCTCGGTGCCAGGGCATGTCAGACCACAAGCAAGTTGGAGGACACCCACCCAAAATCCAGACCAAAGGGCGACCTTCATCCGGGCAGGACTTCCATTCGGACCAGTCGAAGCGGCCGAGCCGGTGCTGCTCTGCCCGCGCTCGCATGCGCTGCACCACCGCCATCGCGGCTTCCCGGTTGATCGAAGGGTGGTCGGGAACGAGACGCGTGGCCTCTCGGCCGTGGCGGGTGATCAAGACCTCGTCACCGTGCCCCACGATGTCGGGCAACTTCACGAAATGGCTGTGGGCCTCGAAGGCACCGATCTCGCGCACGGGATCCTGGTATCAGCCGAGTTAGTCGAGCTGACCAGAGAAAGGTCGATCGTCCATATTTTTAGGTTGACCGGAGGCCGCCCACGACGAGTAGCCTGAGCGGTGACAGTCAGGGCGCTGTCGGCCAAAGTGCTGGCGATCATGGTACAGGCCATGATGCCGCCACTTGCGGTGATGCCACTCGGATGGGGTCGCCGATGGAGGCCATCCTCTGCCGAAAAGATGGGCGGAAGGATCAGGTGATGAGCGAGGCGCCATCCGCAACGATCCCGCCGTCCGGTGGACATTCCGAACGGCCTGTTCCACTGGAAAGAGCACGCTGCTGCGCTGCCTGAATTTCCGCGCAGCATGCGATCAAGGAGAATTCTATTTTTGACACTGCTGGTCGGCGACCGCGCCACTGCGAGCGGCCGGCTCGTGCGCGACAGCGAGGCGAACGTTGCGGGCAAATGTTGCGCACCTGTGGTGGCTGTTCCCGTTGGCGGGTCAGATCTCGGCGCTCTCTCAAAAAAGGTAACCGGCCGCGTTGCCGGATTGAGTGTCACATGATCGGTGAGGCGATCGGAGTCGATGCGAAATTTCCTGAAAATCGTGGAGCGCGAGAGCGCGGGCTACTGCGGACGCGGCCGTCTGTCAGCTGCTCGGAGAAGATAACATCGAAGGTGACACGCTCGACGCCGGCATTCTTGCTACGGATGGTCTCGGCGAGATCGAGGAGCCGTGCGATCTGCATAAGCCTCATACGCCCACCTCAAAAGAGGCCGGTCCGGGCATCGGGCGACCCTGCTGTCCTGGCCGTGGCGCTGCGGTACGTGGCAACGCGACGAGACTGGACCGAGGGCCGGGCCGCGATATTGCTGCAGAGCCTCCTGCCGCAGGCGGCGATGGAATAAAAATTGCTTGCGCGTCATGCAGCTGAAGCCGTGGCACGCGACTACCGGGTGCTGTGTCGAGGCAGGCTGAAACGCATCGCCCACCCGTTGCCGTCAGCAGGAGACCATACGTATGAGCGCCGATGACACGCAGCCGAGCATCCCTTACCTGGATTGGCGCAGCCCCGAATACGAGACCGCGCCGGTCGCGTATCTCAAGACCCTGGCTGAGCAATGTCCGGTTGCGCGCACCGAATTCGGTTACGCTATTCTGACGCGCGAACAGGGCCGGCCGGTCCTGCGTGCCGATTTGCCGATCTCGGTGTACCACATTTCCGAGGCTATCAGTCCGTACCTGGCCGAACGCACCAAGCAGCCGCTGCTGACCCGGCATGGCCCCGAGCATGCCCGTTTACGCAGCATGCTGACCCGGGTTTTGCGCGCGCGGGTGATCGAGGCACTGCGTCCGCAGATTCGCACGATTTTTGCTACGCTGCTCGAGCCGATCGTTGCCCGTGGCGAGGGCGATCTCGTAGCCGAGCTGTTTCATCCGTACCCAGCGCAGGTGCTGGGGCCGATGCTGGGCATTCCCATGCAGGATATCGAGCAGGTGTCTGCCTGGGTCACCAGCAGCGCGCGCTGGACCAACCTACTCAATCCGCCCGAGACGCTGGTTGTGATCGAGGCCGCCTGGCGCGCCTTGGAGGCCTATCTGCTGCAAGTTCTGGCACAGCGCCGCGCGGCACCCGGCCAGGACGTATTCAGCGAGCTGATTCTGGAGATGGAAGGCCACGATGAGCTGGAGATCGTCGGCATCGCCATGGAGCTGACGCGCGCCGGCATGGACACCACGCGCCGCCAGCTCGCCTGCACGATGCATGCGTTGCTGGAGCACCCGGCGGAATGGCAACGCCTGGTCGCCGATCCCGGCATCGTCGGGCAAGTGGTGGAGGAAGGCCTGCGCTACGCCGCCATCACCCACACCGTCACGCGCCAGGCATTGGCCGCGACAGAACTGGGCGACTTGCCGGCCAAGCCGGGGACCGTCTTCACGGTCATGGCCATGGCGGCGAACCGCGATCCCACGACGGTGGAAGCGCCGGACCGTTTTGATGTCGGACGCGGCTCCTGCCCCCATTTCACCTTCGGTTTCGGCTCCCACGCCTGCGTCGGCGCACCGTTGGCGCGCATGGAAATGACCGAAGCATTCGCATTGCTCGCAGAACGCGTCGCGGGTTTTGAACTGATGGGCGAGGTTCCGCGCACGCATGTTTCCACCGGGCGTGTGCCGACCACTCTGCCGGTCCGCCTGCGGCCGCGCGCGTCGTGAGGCCGACTACATCACGGATGGCCAACTGATGCCCACATCAATCAGCTTTGCCCGCGACATCCGTCCGTTGTTCTTGCCATTCGACCGCGACCAGATGCTGTTTGCCTTCGATCTGTGGTCGCATGCGGCGGTGACC
>JASHVB010000365.1 GCA_030039695.1 Acetobacteraceae bacterium | reverse complement strand
CCGTCACTGACTGAGGGCTGTCAGCCCCGCCTGCGCTATCTCGACGTCGTGTTTGGGGGTATCGAAGCTGGCACCAATGGCACCGACCACCTGGCCATTCACGACAATCGGCAGTCCACCCTGCATCTCCACGAAACCGCGAGCCGTGACCGCTGCGATTCGTCCGTGGTTGATGGCATCCTCCAGCGCTTGGCTTGGCTTTTTGAACAACGCGGCTGTGCGCGCCTTCTCCGGCGCAAGCTCGACGCTCGCAATGTAGGCGGAATTGTCCATCCGTTCGACCAGGATCGGCCAGCCGTGGTCGTCGACGACGGCAATGACACCACGCAGGTTCTTGCGCATCGCCTCCGCCTCGGCCGCCGCAACCATTTTTTTCGCTGCTGTGAGGGTCAGTACCTTCTTTTCCATCAGTTGCGCGAGCGCGTGATGTCCTGCTCCGATGATTCCGGCAGCCAGGCTAAACAATACGGCCAGCATTTGTGCGGCAGGACGCCGTCGTGCGTCGACACCGCCGAGTCGCTTCAGCGGCGACGGATGCAGCGGAGCGTTTGGGGCAGGTGCCACTCGGCCCCTAGCCCTGTGAAAGACATCTCGCATGTTTGGCCTCTTATCAAGGTCATCCGCATCTAACAGCCGATGTACGTGGTAGCGGAATTGCCAATTCAAAGTAAAGTCGGATTAAAGTAGGTAAAACTGATCTCCCTTCTGCGCTCGTTGCCATTGCCGGAGCGTGCACGCCGCCCGTGATTTACCAATTTTTACTTGAAGTCTGTGTCAAGAGCCAATGTATTGAGCGCCGGGCGTCGCAGACGTGCCGTCATCGGATGGCTTCGTCAGGCGAACGAACGAACGGTACAGAGCTGCCCAGGCGACGATACGACGCACGTGGAGCCACCCAATGATGAGGATGCCTGTCTCCGAAACACTCAAAAGCTGGGCGAGGACAAGAGGGCAGCAATGATCAGCCGGCGACGAACATTGCTCACGTCAACTGCCATGGCCCTCCTTGCGCCTTATGCAGAGGCCGAGACCCTACGAGGCGGCACTGGGATGCCATGGCGCCCGTTCACCGGTGACCCTCCGGCAGTCGTGAAGCCGGGGCCCTGGCAATTCTTCACACCCGAAGAGGGTGCGACTGTCGAGGCTTTGGTCGACCGTATTATTCCGCCTGACCCAGAAACGCCCGGAGGAAAGGATTGTGGATGTGCGGTCTTCATAGACCGTCAATTGGCTGGCGCCTATGGCAGCGCGGCCCGAATGTACTGGAGTCCGCCCTTCCGTCCCGCCGCGCCGCAGTATGGGCCGCAGGGTCCGCTCACGCCGGCGCAGCTTTATCGACAGATGTTGTCAGCGCTCGATCAACATTGCCGGGCAGCGTACGCGGGCAAAACGTTCGTCGAGCTTCCGGCCACTCAGCAGGACCGGGTTATCGTTGGAATGGAGAAGGGCGTCCTGCAGCTGCAAGGGACAACCGCGAAATCGTTTTTCGAGACCGTGCTCCAAGATACCCGCAAGGGCTTCTTCGCTGATCCGGTCTACGGCGGGAACCGTGACATGGCGGCGTGGAGGATGATTGGCTTCCCAGGCGCGCGGTACGACTACCGCGACTGGGTCGAGCGGTTCAACGAACGTTATCCCCATCCGCCGATTAGCATCGGGGGCGCGTAGCAAAGGTTAGCACTCCGCCAGACGAATCACAGGAACAGGGAACAACTGTATGGCAACGAGATTGCCACCGACAGATGTCGTTACCATCGGACTTGGCTGGACCGGCGCGATAGTGGCTAAGTCTATGACTGATGCAGGATTGCGGGTGGTTTCGATCGAACGTGGCCCATGGCGGGATACCAATGACTTTTCTCCGGCCTATGCACCGGACGAACTGCGTTACGCCGTGGATCTGGACATGTTCCTGCGTCCAGCACAGATGACGCTTACCATGCGGCACAAACCCGCTCACACCGCCCTGCCGATACGCGAATGGGGCGCGTTCCTGCTGCCCAACGGCGTTGGCGGCGCCGGGCTGCATTGGAATGCCGAGACCTGGCGTTTCCTGCCAAGCGACTTTGCGTTGAAGTCGCACCTTACCCAGCGCTACGGTAAGAAATTTTTACCCGAAGACATGACCATCCAGGACTGGAGTGTCACCTACGATGAGCTGGAACCGTATTATAATCAGTTCGAATACTTGTGCGGCACATCCGGAACGGCCGGCAACTTAAATGGAAAGCCTCAGCCTTTCGGGAACCCCTACGAGGGACGACGCTCACAGCCATATCCAACGCCGGCCATGAAGCAGCCCTATGGCCCAGTGGCGTGGGCGCAGGCGGCGAAGCAGATGGGATATCAACCGTTTCCTCAGCCATCGGGTAATCTTTCCCAGGCATACACAAACCCGGACGGGGTCACGCTCGGCCCGTGCACGTATTGCGGCTTCTGTGAACGCTTCGGCTGCGCGAACTATTCCAAAGCGAGTCCGCAGACGACTATCCTCCCGCTTCTCATGCGGCGCGACAATTTTGAAGCGCGCACAGAATGTGAGGTGACACGCATTAATCTCGACAACACCGGCAAGCGAGCCACTGGAGTCAGCTACGTCGATTTGGACGGGAGGGAATGGGAGCAGCC
>JASHVB010000364.1 GCA_030039695.1 Acetobacteraceae bacterium | reverse complement strand
CGTAGTGTCCGGGTGCGACGACGCGGGCAAGAAGATCAACTGTAACTGGCGGCACAGCCCGGTCGAGACCGTTGGCCTCTTGCTGCATGGGGTAAGCATCCAGAGGAAACTCAGAACCGCGAGCACGAGGTATTGGATTTGTCTACGTTCCTTGAAATGTATCCGTTCCTGATCGAGCTGTTTGCCGGTACGAGGCACTGCCGAACCACTGGGTCGTGGAACGAAGTTTCGCCTGGCTGGTTGGCGTCGTCACGCCAAAGCCCCCATGCGCCTGACCGCGCGTGTATGCAGCACGCCAGGTTTGGTCGATGCTTTGGCTCACCACCGGCGGATGATCGTGGCGTGTTGCGCCGCAATCTCTGCATCATCCGCCCGCGCGGTTGACACGGCGTTAACGTTACCGCCCGAACCGCACCCTCCCGGCTGATTGACGCCCAATGCGATCTATGTTGCTGAATTGAGCAAGCCTGCGAACCGGAGTGTCCCGCCATGATCGACCTGCACGACATCCGCTACGTCCGCGTTGGCACGCCGGACCTCGACAGCGCGATCCGCTTCACCACCGACATCATCGGTCTGCAGCTCGTCGCACGCGAAGGCAAGGCAGCATATTTCCGCAGCGACAAGGTCGTCGTACGCGGTGACACGCGCGACCACACACTGGTTTATTTCGAGGGGGATCCGGCCGACCAGGTGATCGGCTTCGACCTGCACGATCCGGACGGCCTCGACGCCGTCGGCGCCGAGCTGGAGCGCGCCGGCCATCCGGTGCATTTCGGCACACGCGCCGAATGCGAGCAGCGCCGCGTCAAGGCGTTCATCGCCTCGCACGATCCGTCGGGCAACCGCATCGAGTTCGTCGTCAAGCCATATCATTCGGGTACGCGCTTCTTTCCCGGCCGCGACGCCGGCGTCACCCATTTCAGCCACATCGGCCTCAACACCACCGACGCGCCGCGCGACGAGAAGTTCTGGACACGGCTCTGCAATGCACGTGTATCCGATTGGATCGGCGACGCGGCGCTGCTGCGCATCGCCACCGCGCACCACTCACTCGCCCTGTTCCCCGCGCCGCGGCCTGGCATCCAACACATCAACCACCAGGTCGAGGACATCGACGATGTTATGAAGTCTTGGTACTTTCTAAAGGAGAAGGGCGTAAAGATCTTGCTCGGCCCCGGGAGGCATCCGCTGTCCACGGCGGTGATGCTGTATTTCCGGGGGCCAGACGGGATGACTTACGAATACTCCTGTGGCGTGAAGCATATCATGCCGGAGGAGGAGGCGAACTACCGTCCTCGCCAGTTCCCGTTCGAACGCTATGCCGTGTGCATGTGGGGCTCGACGCCTGATCCGGACGTTTCCGCTTTCCCGCAGAGCGAGGCGACGAAGACCACACCGCTGCGGGCGGTGATCTACTGACCGATGACTGACAGTCCTGGGTGCGTTGTTGGTTACGCGCGGGCAGGTAAAGTGAGACGATGCGAGACGGAGTGCATGCTTTTCTCGGTACCTCTCCGCGCCGTTGCGCACCATCTTCTCCGGCACAACGGGGGAGAATGAGCGCATGACTTGGTCGATTGTCTGCCATGATCCAGCGACCAACGCGTTTGCTGTAGCGGTTGCCACCAAGGCGTTTGCGGTCGGGGCCTCTTGTCCGTTCGTACGCTCGGGCGTCGGTGCACTTTCCACCCAGTCCTTTACCAACCGCTATCTCGGCCCCGCGGCGCTCGACGCGATGGCGCGCGGCCTACCGCCGGACGCGGCGATCGAATCGGCGTTGGCCGGTGACGCAGGTGGGGGTATCCGCCAGGTACATGCAGTGGATCGGCACGGCCGCACGGCGGTGTGGACCGGAGGCAATTGCGTCGAGTGGTGCGGCAGCGTCGCCGCACCTGGCGTTAGCGTCGCCGGAAACATGTTGGCCGGCGAGCCGACCGTCGCCGCCACATTGGACGCTTGGCAAGCACGTTCCGACCTCCTCGTGCCGGAGCGGCTCATGCAGGCGATGGAAGCGGGCGAGGCGGCGGGCGGCGACCGTCGCGGACGGCAGTCCGCGGCAATGAAGCTGATCACTACCGAGGATTTCGCCGACCTCGACTTGCGCGTCGATGATCACGAGAACCCGCTGGCGGAGCTGCGGCGGCTGTTGCAGATCTGGCGGCGCGAGCGTGCACCTGGGTTGGCCTCAGCGCCACGCAAGGCCGATCCGGCGGGGTTCATCGACCTGGACGCCGTTGAGGCACACTGGATGTCGCGCGGCATGGACTTGCGGTTTCGGCGGTAACCAACTGAAAAATGCGCGAATCGCGAGATTCGGTCACAATCTTGCTTGCTCCCGGAGCGCGGTCCGTTCAAATCTGCGTCTTGCCAAAGTAACCTGGGGCACCCGTGGGGGGCCGGCACCAGGGCCAATGGGGAGTAGGGAGACCAACCAATGATTACGCGTCGCGCCGCCGCGCAATTGCTGGCCGGGACCGCCATGACGGCGGCGCTCGGCACCAAAGCCTTCGCCGCCAACCAGGTCGTTACCGTGGGTTTGGACCTGTCGTTGACCGGCGCCGACGCCGAGAGCGCGGAACGCGTCAAGGACGGCGTTATCCTGGCATTGGATGCCGCCAACCAGGGCAATACCGTGCCCGGCTATGAGTTCCACCTGTTGGTGCTAGACGACGGCACGGCGACCGCCGGGCAGTACGATCCTGCTCAGGCCGCCACCAACGCCCGCAAGATGGTGGCGGACAAGAGCTGCGTCGCAGCGATCGGGCCACAGATGAGCGGGGCCGGCAAGGCGATGGCGCCAATTCTGAGCGAGGGCGACCTGGCCACGATCACGCCAAGCTCCACCAACCCCGACATCACCGATCCGAAATTCGCCGAGCAGTTCCGGCCAGCCGGCAAGCCGATCTATTTCCGCACTGTGACCACCGACGCCTTTCAAGGACCGAATATGGCCAACTACATGGCCGAAGTCCTGCACGTGAAGACCGTCTACATTCTGGACGACAGCGGTGCCTACGGCGTGGGCTTGGCGGACGCATTTGAAGCGCAGTCGAAGAAAAAGGGCATGCAGGTACTTGGCCGCGACCGGCTGGACCCGAAGGCGGCCGACTACACGGCCGTGCTGACCAAGATAAAGTCGCTCAACCCGCAAGCGCTGTACTACGGTGGGGTCAGCCAAGCAGGCATCAAGCTGGCGAAGCAAGCGAACGATATCATTCCGAACGTGATCAAGGCGGGCGGCGACGGTGTCGTCGGCGCGTCCTTCCTGACCGGTGCGGGGTTCCCGGCTGCCGAAGGCTGGTACGGCACCGTCGCGTCACCGCACCTGACCGCAGACAAAAGTGCCGAGCAATTCGTCCAAGCGTTCACGGGCCGCTTCGGCGTTGCGCCAGAGGACTATTCCATTACCGCGTATGATGGGGCGTTGGTGATCATCGACGCGGTGAAGCGCGTTGCGGCGAGCGGCAAGCCCGTAACACGCGCGGCAGTGCGCGACGCGATCCAGGCCTCGAAGACACCGACCATCCAGGGCATCGTGGCGTTCGACGCCAATGGCGACCTGACCAACCGCACGGTGAGCGTGTTCCAGATTCGCGAAGACAAGACGGCGAAGCTGGACGACTTCGCGAAGCAGTACCGCTACCTCGCGGTGGCGCCGCAGTCGTGATCGCGGCCACGATGAGTCTGCGATCCCCCCTTCCCGTTGAGGACGGGGACCGGCGCGAGGCGACTGTTTCGTTGGTATTGTGGGAGGGGTCTCCGGCGCCTCCGCCTACGCCCTTCCCCAAAGGACAGGGGAGGCGCTTGCTCGGCGCACGATGACGTTCACGTCCCTCCTCCTCCAGCAGATCATCAACGGGCTGAGCTTGGGCGCGATGTACGCCCTGCTCGCGCTCGGCTTCACGTTGGTCTACGGCATCCTGGAGCTGATCAACTTCTCCCACTTCAACGTCTTCATGGTCGGCTCCTTCATCGCGCTCGGCGTGCTGGAAATGTTCGGCCTGACCGGTCAGGACGTGATCCTGACCGGGCTGCCGCTCATCGGCGTACTGCTGGTTGCTTTCGCCGTGACCATGCTCGGTTCCGGCATCATCGGCGTCTTGATCGAGCGGCTGTGCCTGCGTCCGTTGCGCAACGTCAAGGGACCGGCGGCGATGATCACGACCATCGGCGTCTCCTACATCCTGTTCAACGTCATCCTGCTGACAGAAGGCGCCGAAGCAATCAACTATCCGAACCCGTTGCCCACCATCCACTATCATTTCGATGGTGCGGTGCTGGATTTCCGCGTCGTGCTGATCTGGATCGTTTCATTG
>JASHVB010000363.1 GCA_030039695.1 Acetobacteraceae bacterium | reverse complement strand
TTTCAATCGCTGTTGAGCTATACTCAACAGCGATGGCAGACCGGATCCCACCTTTGGCGGCCTTGCGGGCCTTTGCTGCGGTGGCGCGGCTGGGCAGCTTCGCGCGCGCGGCATCGGAACTGAATGTCACCACAAGTGCAGTGAGCCACCAGGTGCGCGGGCTGGAAGAAGCGCTGGGCGCAACACTTCTGTCGCGTGCGCGCAACGGTGCCGGACGCACCGTGGTCACCGCGGAGGGTGCAGCGTTGCAGCGGTCGGTGGAGCACGCGTTCGCGCAGCTCGGCTCGGCTTGTGCGGCTGTGCGGGAACGACGGAAGCGTCCGGTGTTGACGATCTCCTCCAGCGGATCGGTGGCATCACTTTGGCTGGCACCGCGGCTCGCTTCCTTTGCAGCGCTGCATCCGTCCGTGCAATGGCAGATGCGCGCGATCGAGGACGAAGCGCCTGACATGGTGCGGGAGGGACTTGATCTCGCGGTCCTTCGCGTGCCGCGTGGCACGCGGGCCGATGGTGACCGGCTATTGTTCCACGAAACGTTGTTCCCGGTGTGCAGCCCGTCTCTGAGGGTTGCCGGGACGGCTGCGGCGTTGGCGCGGTACACGCTGTTGCAAGAGGATGACGTCACCAGTCCGGAAAAGCATTGGACGACATGGCTGGAGCTGCTGGGCTGCGACCGCGACGCAAAGGCGACGATCGTGCGGTTTCATACGTTCAGTGCTGCGGTCGCCGCGGCGATCGCCGGGGCCGGCATTGCGCTGGGCCGAGCGCCGTTGATCGATTTCGAGCTCGGCGCCAACAGGTTGGTGCGGGTGTTCCCCAATCGCACGCTGCCGGGGACGTACGATTTTGTGATTCGCCGCCGGCCGGGAATGGAACGCGACCGCCATGTTGGGCAGCTCGCAGACTATCTGCTGAACGCCACGGCAGGCGTCAAGACGTGACCGATGACGGGCGAAAACGACGATAAACAAAGGCTGTTTCATGCTTTGAACGACTGGTCCACTTGAGCAATGCATCAAGTCCGGCGATAGCGGCTAAGCAATCGCGGTTCCGGACATACAGAGTGTACGCCGGTAGCACCGTAGTTCCTTGTATCTTCTCGGTCTTGATGCGGGTGCGATTGTCACACGGCGGCGTCAAATCCCGGCGGTGCGGCGTCGGTGATGAATGAGGCTAGAAACATCTTACCTAAGATGTGCTTGGTCTCTGGCGCGCCGGGCCTGAATCTTCCCTCGCGAATTGCCAGCCGAAACCCTGCCAGGCTCGGGACTGAAAGATCGTCGTCCGGTGTTGTGCGCAGTGTCGTCGCTGACGCGCTAAGCAATACGCCGGCGTAGTAGAGGCGGGTCAGGCTCCGGATCAGCCTAAGACGAGCGCGAAGGGTTTCGTCGGGTTCACGGCTGAGCCAGGTTCTCATGAGTACGTTTTCCAGTTCCGACGAAGGTGTGAGATTGTCGAGTATAATCGCAACATCGACGAGTGGATCATTCCGATATGCTGACTCCCAGTCGATTATCCACAGGCGCTCACCATCAAATAGGATATTGCTAGGAATGGGGTCGTTGTGGCTGGAGACTGAGTCTTCCGCGCACCAAACGTAGCTTTCGCGGATGCGGGCAAGATGCTCGGTATAAGCATTGAGCACACCGGCCGCAAAGAGACCCGTGCGGCAAACGTGGGCCCAGAGGCGGCTGACAATATCTGGATAATCGACGTAGCGCGGGAAAGGTGGCGTGGCTTGGAGCCGTTTAAGCAGTTCTCCCAGCGCTTGCGCGAGTGCTGGGGGGCCGCCTGGAAAGGTGGCAAGCGGTTGAGCCTCGATAAAGTCGATCACTGCGACGCCTGCATCTTCGTCAATGTATCGGATCGCTGGGGCTATCCCCGCCTCCGCAGCAATGTGCATGGAGGCGTATTGATGGGGGTTCCGAAGTGGGCTGGCTGGGCCCTCGAGCCGCAGCAGATACCGTCGGTTCCGCACCTCGACTTTGACAGTCGATGCACCGGAGGCGCCGCCCGTAATGGGCGTGATTACGTCGATCGGAAGGCCGCCGAAGGCGGCACGGAGCGCCGCATGCACCGTCTCACGATGTAGAGAGGAGTTTGCGTGCGTGCAATTAACGATCATGGCCATTCTCTTACCACATCCTGCCAGGCGCCATGGCGTGCTTTGGTCGAAAACGGTCCATCGACTGGGCCGCTGCTGTTATCCATCACGTCCACATGGCCGAGATCTCCCGCGATCTCTTTGCTGAGATGAATGACCTTGAGGCCGAATAGGGGGGGGCGATGATCCCGACAACCATCACCCGCGCGCTCCCCTTGTCGCGCCTCGAAGCGGACGCGTTTGCCGCCGCACCTTGCTACAGCGCAGAGGACAAATCAAAAATTGGCAGCCATCTACTTCGGCCTCATGATCTTAGGCGATTGGGTTCGGTTCGATGATTTTCTGGAAGCAGATTGAGCGGGTGTCGTGATACCCAAGGTGTTCATAGAACTGCCTGACGGGCTCGTTTCCTTCACGGACAAGCAATTGGACTTTCCACACCCCGCGCTCTTTGAGCCAGTTCTCGGCAGCGGCCATTATGCCCTTGCCGAGACCAGCGCCCTGATACTCAGGGGCAGTGGCGACGTAATAGACCCATCCGCGATGACCGTCTTCACCAACCATTGCAGAAGCAACAATGCGCCCCTGCATCTCCGTGACCAGGATAGTGGAGTTGGCGCCTCGCCGTGCAAATGCAATATCTTTGGTTGGATCATTCCATGGCCTCGCCACGCCTGAGGCATGCCACAATGCTATAACGGCATCGAGGTCGCCATCCCGAATCTCACGAACTGTAACATCAGTCAACATCGATGTTCTTCCGCTCCTGTAAGCCCTAAGCGCGCTACAACCGGCATTGCTCCGGCTTCATGCGTTCAATCGTTCCATCCTGCCCAGTCTATAAGGGGACGCCGCATTGGCGAAATCAGCAGTGTACTACGTCCGGGCGGTCCAAATCCGTACGGCAACACCGTGATCCCGAATCAGAAACATGTCGGGCGTTGTCAGGTGCTGCCAGGAAGCTCATCACCGATGAGCAGCGCACCACGATGCTCGCCAACAGCAAGCTCTACGAAAGTGACCTCGACTTCGACCCCATGCCGGTCGTCAAGATCTTCAGTCCAATCGGCGCCGCAACATGGCTGCTATGCAGCCTCGATCGCCGCGATCCCGATATCGCCGAAGGGCTCTGCGACCTGGGCTTAGGCTGCCCGGAGATCGGCGCCGTCAGAATTTCTGAACTGGAGTCCTGCGTACTGCCGCTGGGGCTGCGCCTGGAGCGCGACCTCTACTTCAAGCCGTCGAAGACGCTCAGCCAATACGCTGAGGATGCGCGCGCTCGCGGCTACATCCATGCGTGAGGTTCGCCATGCAGACTCGTGCCCATCTGGGGCGCGTGGTCGGTCTACGCGCCACCAGCCGCCTGGATGCTCTGCTGGATGCCATGGATCAGGCGACGTCACGACGACCATGCCCAGCAGACTGGGGCAAGTACCGACAACGATCGCGCTGGAAAAGCATCCGACGGCTGATAGTCACGGAAAGTATCTGGTAATAACACCCATGAATTAACATAATGTATTATGCGACAACCAGACACGATAAAGTCGTTCAAAGGTAGAGTGACGGCATAGCCGCAATCGAGGCGGCTTCCAACATCTTCCGTCGCCCCACCCCATCGGGCCGTTCGACCGCGCGCCAATGCGCCTGCCGACCGCCCACTCGCGGAGCCATCCCATGACCTCCCAGCCGACTGGGACAACGTGAGATACGGAACTACGCGCTAAGGCTCCGCCGCGGCCGGAGACCGCGCCGGTGAGGAAAACATGCTCTTCATTATCATACTGAATCATACTGATTAGCCTCGCCGACTCACACATGGTATGAAGACTTCATACCGACCGCCCCGACCACCCGATTGGAGGATCGATCATGCCCGGCATCGAAAAGCGTACCTTCAGCCTATCGGCCGCCCAAGCCAGCTACATCGATGCGCTGGTTGAAGCCGGCGCCTATGCGTCGGCCAGTGAGGTGGTACGCGCCGGCCTGCGCGCCTTGCAGGAGCGCGATGCGGTGGTGGAGCGCTGGCTGCGCGAAGACGTGGCGCAGACCTACGATGCCATGGAGGCCGATCCCAGGCGGGGCCTGTCCGGGGACCAAGTTTCGGCAGCGCTGGCGGCCCGCCACGCTGCGCGGGTGAAGAAGTCCGGCCGTGACGCGTGAGGTCATCTTTGCCCCCGAGGCGCTGACCGATCTGTTCGAACTCTATGACTACATCGCCGCTGACGCCGGCCCAGTGCGTGCACACGGCTACACCGACCGAATCGTGTCAAC
>JASHVB010000362.1 GCA_030039695.1 Acetobacteraceae bacterium | reverse complement strand
TTAGGGCACAATTGCGACAATGATTGTGACCAGCAGATCGCACGTAACCTCGGGCAGAGAGGACAATAATGCAGACAACGCAATCTCTCCGTCTGCGATCGTGTGAACTTTCTCCCGGGGTGGGTGTCCGAACGGGCATGAATGTCGCCGATCTCAGGCAAGCGTTCATCGATAATCTCCTTTGCGACCTCGGGCGGGTACCGATGGCAGCAACACCCAACGACATTTATACAGCGCTAGCACTCACCGTCCGGGATCGCGTCCATAAGCAGGGCGTGCGGACTATGGAAGCGCGCAGTGAGCAGGAAGCGCGCGTAGTGGCATATCTCTCCGCGGAATTCCTGCCTGGCCCACATCTGGCTTATAACCTCTTGAATCTTGGGATCGTTGAACCGACCCGGCAGGCCCTCTCCGAGTTTGGCCTTAATCTCGATCAAGTGATTGAGCAGGAGGAGGAACCCGGCCTGGGCAACGGCGGCCTTGGCCGGCTGGCCGCTTGCTTTCTAGATTCGCTGGCCGCCCTCGAAGTGCCTGCCGTCGGCTACGGAATCCGTTACGAGTTTGGTATTTTTGAACAAGCCATCAAAAACGGCTGGCAGGTGGAGATCACGGATAAGTGGCTACGCTTTGGCAACCCCTGGGAAATCGTCCGGCCGGAAATTTACTACGAAGTGAAGTTCGGCGGCCGCACCGAGGCCGGGCGAGACGAACACGGACGATACCAGGTCCGTTGGCTTCCCGACACGGAGGTCAAGGGCGAAGCCTATGACACGCCGATTTTGGGGTATCGGGTGGGTACCTGCAACACACTCCGCCTTTGGAAAGCCGAGGCGGTGGAGTCGTTCGATTTCGCTGCTTTCAACCACGGTGACTATTACCGCGCAGTTGCGGACAAGATGGAGTCGGAGAACATCACCAAAGTGCTGTACCCGAACGACGAATTGATTCAGGGGAGGATGCTGCGCCTCCAACAGCAGTATTTCTTTGCGAGTTGCTCTTTGCAAGACATGATCCGGATCCACCGCGGGCTGAGCCGGCCGCTGGAGACGTTCCACGAAAAGTGGGCGGTGCAACTCAACGACACACACCCGGCCATCGCGGTCGCCGAATTGATGCATCTTCTGGTCGATGATCACGGAATGGACTGGAACACGGCGTGGGATGTCACCCGCAATACCTTTGCTTACACCAATCACACGCTCCTTCCCGAGGCGCTGGAGAAATGGCCGGTCGACCTGATTGGAAAGCTCCTACCGCGCCACCTCGAGATCATCTACGAAATAAACACTCGCTTTCTCGATGAAGTTCGGGCAGCGTTTCCGGGTGACACGGCCCGACTTTCCCGGATGTCCCTCATCGATGAAACCGGCGAGCGTTTCGTACGTATGGCCTACCTCGCAACTGTCGGCAGCCATCACGTCAACGGTGTGGCGCGGCTGCATTCCGATCTGCTCAAGCAGACGGTCATGCAGGACTTCGCTGAGTTGTGGCCCAATAAGTTTTGCAATATTACCAACGGTGTTACTCCTCGGCGTTTCGTAGCCGTCGGTAATTATCCACTTGCCCAGCTCATCACCGAGACCATTGGAGAGCGGTGGTTGCTGGACCTGTACGAGCTACGAAGGCTGGAGCCGCTAGCGGACGACGAAACATTTCAGGAACAGTGGCGTGAAGTAAAGCTCGTCGCGAAACGAGATCTCGCTACGTTCCTTAAGCTACGAACCGGTGTGGACGTGAACCCCGAGTCACTCTTCGATATCCAGGTCAAGCGCATCCACGAATACAAGCGCCAGCACCTCAACGTCCTTCACATTCTCGCCGTTTACTTGCGTCTCAAGCGCGAACCAGGAACCGACATTTCCCCACGTACTTTCATTTTCGCGGGCAAAGCGGCTCCCAGCTACTTTATGGCCAAACTCATCATCAAGCTCATTAACGCCGTCGCAGATACGGTTAACGACGATCCGGCTGTGCGCGGCCGCCTTCGCGTCGTCTTCATCCCGGATTTCAGCGTGAAGAGCGCTCAGCATATCTATCCTGCTGGGGACTTGTCCGAGCAAATCTCCACTGCCGGAAAGGAGGCCAGCGGCACCGGCAACATGAAATTTGCTCTTAATGGTGCTCTCACTATCGGTACTCTCGACGGCGCGAATGTGGAAATTCGCGAAGAAGTCGGTGCAGAAAACTTCTTCCTGTTCGGGTTGACCGTCGAACAGGTTTGGGAGCTACAACGTCGCGGATACCGGCCACAGGACGTCCCTGAGAAAAATACATCCTTGCGTGAAGTATTGAACTTCATCGGATCGGGCGCCCTCACCGGCGGCGACGCCAGTGTCTTCCGCCCGTTCCTGGACCGCTTGCTGCACGATGATCCATTTCTGGTGCTGGCCGACTACGAGGCGTATGCGGCGTGCCAGGAGCGGGTCGGTGCTTTATGGCGCGACCAGCGCGCGTGGACGCGCAAAGCAATCCTCAACGCAGCGCGGATGGGCAAGTTTTCTTCCGACCGTTCCATCCGTGAATACTGCGAGCACGTGTGGCAGGTACAACCGGTGCAGGTGAAATCGTGGAGCGCGGTTACGAGAGCGCGGGACGCTCGCGAGCGTTAAAGGGATGCCGGCACCTGGCCTGCAGAACAACGATGGAGCGAATTCATGGCGATCAAGATTGGCATTAATGGCTTCGGTCGGATCGGGCGGTTGGTGTTGCGAGCCGCCTTGGAAAATCCCCAGGCCAAGGTCGTTGGCATCAATGACCCGTTCATTGATGCGGAATACATGGCATACATGCTCAAGTACGATTCTGTCCACGGGCGATTCAAAGGTTCCGCAAAAGCGAACGGTAACCAACTCGTCGTCAATGGTCACGCCATCGACGTCTCTGCGGCGAAGCGACCTGAAGAGATTCCGTGGGGGGCGTGCGGCGCTGAGTATATTGTCGAATCCAGTGGGGTCTACACCACCCTCGAAGAGGCTGACGCCCATCTCAAGGCAGGTGCTCGCAAAGTCGTTATCACTGCGCCGTCGAAAGATGCCCCCATGTTCGTCATGGGGGTCAACCACGATAAGTATAAGAAAGAGATGACCGTGGTTTCCAATGCCTCTTGCACGACGGGCTGTCTGGCTCCTCTGGCTAAAGTCGTGCACGACAAATTCGGCATCGCGGAAGGCCTGATGACAACCGTGCATGCGATCACCGCTACACAGAAAACGGTCGACGGGCCCTCTAACAAGGATTGGCGTGGCGGGCGTGCCGCGGCATCAAATATTATTCCCTCGAGCACGGGAGCTGCCAGGGCTGTTGGCAAGGTAATCCCCGACCTCGAAGGCAAGTTGACCGGAATGGCGTTCCGGGTCCCTACCGTGAATGTCTCGGTGGTCGATTTGACCTGCAGGCTGGCCAAGCCCGCCAAATATGCAGACATCAAGGCAGCCATGAAGGCGGCCTCTGAAGGTCCGATGAAAGGCATCCTTGGATACACGGAGGATGACGTTGTCTCAACGGACATGACCGGCGAAGAGTGTACTTGTGTATTCGACGCCAAAGCGGGCATCGCTTTGAACGATCACTTCGTTAAACTCATCGCTTGGTACGATAACGAGTGGGGCTATTCGTGCAAGGTTCTGGACCTTATCATACACATGGCCGTCGTCGACGGCGGCTCTGTCACGACGGGCAAGTCCCGTGGCTCACGCGAAACCGCGAAGGTGTGAGCTGCCGAAGCGAGGCAGGCAACAGCTGCGGCTCGTGGGCATACTCTTCGTGGGTTCGGAATGAGAGTGCTGGCCTATGATCCTTTCCCCGACCTGGAATGGGCGAAGCAAATCGGAGCGGAATATGTCGAGTTACCTTCCGAATTGCTACGAAATAGCGACGTGATTTCGCTGCACACCCCGCTCATCCCGGAAACCCGGTACATCATCCGTGCCGAAACAATCGAGTTGATGAAGCCAGGCGGTATACTCATCAGTGTGAGCCGCGGGGCGTTGGTCGAAACCAAGGCGTTGATTGAGGCGTTAAAATCCGGCCGTCTCGCGGGGGTCGCACTCGACGTTTATGAGGAGGAAGAGGGCATCTTCTTCGAGGACCTTTCGGGCGGGGTACTTCATGACGATGACCTGGCGCGGTTGCTCAGCTTTCCGAACGTACTGATTACGTCCCACCAAGCCTTCCTGACAGACGAAGCATTGAGCGAGATTGCGCGCGCGACTGTGGCGAACATTTCCGCCCTGGTCAGTCACGAGCCCTTCGTCGAAGGTTCAGTTGTGACCTGAATACTGATATTGGCCATCACTATGGATTTTCTCCTGGCAATCCTGCCGATTGGCTTCCTCATCTTTGTGATGACCAAAAAAGAGGCTTGGCCTTCTCATGTAAGCCTCCCCTTCGCGGCTACCCTGGTCTACCTTCTGGCTTTGGTCCACTTCCGCCTCGACCCAAATTTGGTCAACGCTACCGTTGTGAACGGAGCTCTTTCGGCCTTGACCCCGATATCGATCATCCTCGGGGCAATTCTGCTGTCACAAGCGATGCGGCGTTCGGGGGCTGAACGAACAATTGGCGAATGGCTTCGGGAAGTGAGCTCCAATCCGGTCGCCCAATTAATGATCGTCGGATGGGCCTTTCCTTATATGATCGAAGGCGCCAGCGGTTTCGGAACGCCCGCCGCAATCGCCGCTCCCCTACTGGTCGGCCTAGGCTTCGACCCGGTGCGCGTGAGTATTCTCACGTTAACTGTGAATTCGGTGCCGACTACCTTCGGCGCTGTCGGCACACCAATGTGGTTTGGCTTCAGCCAGGTGCCGCTGAGCCATTCGGAGATTCTGTCCATCAGCTGGAAGAGCGCACTCGTGCACAGTGTCGCTGGACTGATCGTGCCGATTATCGCCTTGCGTTTCGTCGTGGGATGGACCCAGATTCGCCAAAACATCCTCTACATTTACTTGAGCATTCTTAGCTGTGTTCTCCCGGCCCTGTTTTTGTCCCGCTTCAATTACGAGTTTCCGTCGCTGATTGGCGGTGCTGTCGGCCTCGGCCTTTCTGTGCTAATGGCAAAGTACAACGTGGGGCTGGCGCAACCCGATGCAGACCATGAAGTAGGAATTGGTCGGCCAGTCAAGCGCTACGACCGAGTACGGGCTTTCGCGCCATACCTCATGCTGATCGCAATCTTGATTGTCACGCGGGTGCCCTTTTTGCCCTTTCGTTCATGGCTAAATGCTGAGTCCCCTTCGTTGGCACTGGACTTGGGGTCCCTTGGTGAATTCAGCATGAGCATCGCCCTCGTGCTCAAAATGGATTCTATCTTTGGCACGTCCAGTAACTGGAGCTATAATACACTATTTGTGCCAGCCTTGATTCCGTTCGTCCTGGTAGTACTTCTTTCCCTACCACTCCTGAGACTCGACCTCCACACGCTGAAAACGGTCACAGCTGACACGATGGGTCGGCTGCGCGCCCCCAGTGTGACTCTGGTGGCGGCGTTAATCATGGTTCAATTGATGACGCTAGGTGACGATAGGGCACAAACGATGATCATCGGCCGGACGTTAGCTGCAGTGACGGGTCGCGGGTGGCCAACTTTTGCGCCCGTATTGGGGGCCGTTGGAGCATTTTTCGCCGGGTCGACTACCTTGTCGAACCTGACCTTTGCCGGAATTCAGGACTCGATTGCTCTCACGCTCAGCTTCAACCGAACTTCGATTCTAGCCTTGCAATCCATAGGCGCGGCTATGGGCAACATGATTGCCATCAGCAATATAGTGGCTGTGTGCTCTATTCTCGGCTTGGTCAATCGCGACGGTTTTGTCCTCAAGCGAACGCTGATACCGTTCGCAGTCTACGCCCTGATCGCCGGCGCAGCGGGCCTGGTTCTTTGATAAATCGACGATGTCGCCAATTGCATGTGGCAACGCATTAGCCGGTGGCAAACGGTAATTCACTGCGACGGCAATTGGTTGATCGCCGCTTCGGGCCAGAGAAGCACCACTTGCCGCCATCGTTGCGCGAATCTTTCAGCAGCTCACACCGTCGCAGCTTCGCGCGAGCCAATGGACTTGCCTGACGTGACGGAGTCACCGTCAACAGCGGCCATGTGCCTGATCATGTCTACAACCATGCACGAATAGCCCCACTCGTTGTCAGCAGGCCACCGAAGCGGCCGAGCCGCTTGAATTTGGTCGGGTGCTCACCGCGATCCATAACGATCATCAGCGCGCCACGCTTGAGGCTGTGGCCGCCGGAATCGCGCGCGGCGAAGCCGGCCGCGGAAGAGCGATGATGCGGGAGAATCTTGCCTTCCCAGCTCGGCAGGGCCTTCGCAACCTCGCGGTGCGCCCGAGACAACGAAGAGAGCTAGCGCGGAACAATTCCGATCACGACCTCTCGGATAATCCCGCCGGCGATCGAGCGCGCGTTGTCCCGCCTGAATGCCCGCGAGCAGATTCTCGCCGAAAGGTTCTCACGCGCCGCGGGCAACACGGCATTGCGGCAGGCGTTCTCGGCAGCGATCCGCCCGAGAACGATCTCGAGGCTGGTCTTGCGTTTCCTGCTGATGCCCTTCACGAAGCAACCGTCGATGCCGACAACCATCTCGGCTGCCGGTAGTTCGGGCGGGGTGACATCCTTGATATCGGCGCGTAACCCAGCCTCGATCGCTCGACCGACCTTCATCAGGCGGTTGCGGGTGGTGGTCGTGATGAAGGATAGCCCAAACGGTAAGCGCTACGGCCGGAGGGACCCCAAGGGATGCATCATTGAGGCGTATGGCTTCGATCTTTCGCCGCTCGCCAGCCGATACGCTGAGTTCCAGGCGACCGCCGAAGCGGGGCGTGAAGAACGTGCCCGCCTGCAGGCCCTGAAGCGGCGAGCGACGATCGCTCGAAATGGCATCCGACAGCTCCTGGAAACGGCCGTCGAGCAAAGGATTACGGGCGGGGACTGGGAGGCTCACCGAGCTGCGTCGTCGTCGGCATGTCGTGGCATTGCCGGCAGGAGCGGATCGGTCGAAATGGACATGGCAGTGGCCAAGCTCGAGCGCATCCAGGGCGACATGCGACGTTATCGGGAGGCGGCCCTTAACGTGGAAAACACTGCGCAGTCCCAATCGACTTCCGAATCGGTGAATCTTAACCCCAAGCAGCCACCGAATTGGCCCCACATTACACCTACAACCCAACTCTTAAATCCATCGGATACAGTAAAAAACTACTTCGTCGTCATAGGGAACGGGCTGACAACGACCGGAGGGTCCACATACACGACATTTGGCGCGTGATTAACCGGATCGCGGCACATGAGCCACATTCCGTTGGTAGCGGTGGAGGCGAAGAGCCCGTACGGTTCAGCCTCGCCGATCGCCGCACCATCAACCGCTTGATAGGGGTTTGTATACTGGGTACCCGTGGAAATGCCATATCCGATACTATCGCAGAATTTGTGGAGCCGTCCTTTGCGGTCGACAAGGTAGGATATTGTCTGGGAGGAACGGTCCCGCGCTTCAATGATCTGCTTCAGCATGCGCTGTTCCGCGAAGTGTTTCACGTCGGGCAATCCGACGTGGGCGTTCGCATGGCGTTGTAGCACCTGCTGCGCGACAAGCTGTTCCTGGTCGGGGGTGCGCTCGTAAATTAGTATGAGCCAGAGGAACAGGTTGACGACGAGCAGCCCCTTAATCATGGAGCGGGTCCCGTTCCTTCGTATGGTACGGCAGCTTGGGCCGCAGGCACCGGCGAGCGGCGCGCCGTGGGCCAGTGCTTTTGCCGTCTGCCAAAATCATCTCCATGTACAGGTCATGCTGGTGTCAATCGCTAGCACTACAGTCATGGCTTTCCTATTGCGAATCACCGATCCGCCTGAATCCATGGCGGACCACTGTTCACACAGGAGCGAACGCCGTCGAATGCCAGCTTGTTTTTGGATGGTTTGCTCAGCGACGAGCAGCGTGAGACCGGATGGATGCGCTCGGAGGTGGTGGGCGATCCTGGTCCGTGGCGGCAACAGGAGCTGCTTGGGAGAGACCGCCAGAATGCCGATGCGCTGCGCGATACCGGAGATGCGTCGTGACCGCGAAACAATCTGCCGTCAAGAAATACATCATAAGGCTCGGCATCGAGGAGCGTGAGCAGCTCAATGAGACCATCCAGAAAGGGAAACTCGCCGCCCGGCGGCTGTTGAAGGCGCTCATTCTGCTGAAGGCCGATGCCTCGGATGCCGACGACGGATGAACCGACAATCAAATCGCCGAAGCGCTGGATATCAGCACCGACACGGTTTATCGCACCCGCCAGCAATCGGTGGAGGGCGGGTTTGACGCCGCCTTGACCCGCAAACACTCGCCCAACTCGGCCGCCAAGCGCATCTTTGACGGCCCCGCCGAGGCCAAGCTGATCGGATACCGTCTCAAACATGGGGGCTATCATGCTGCCATCTGAAATGAGCGGCGACGCCGGCAGGCGTCGCGGTGATCCGCATCGAACGTGCCGTTGACGATGGCCGTTCGGACCTGGAGCACCAAATGGGCGCCACGCGGCGACCACCGCATTTGCTGCTGCGCCCCCATTCGGCGATGCAGCAGCCACTGCACGGCGCCCTCCGTCGGCGACGTGGAGAACGGCTCATCGCCCAGC
>JASHVB010000361.1 GCA_030039695.1 Acetobacteraceae bacterium | reverse complement strand
GGGTTGGTGTGGTTCGACGCCATTTCAGTGCCGCCGGATTTTACGAAGCCGATCTCCAGCCGGCCGCGCGACATGACGTCGGCGGTGGCGTATTCCTCGGCGATGCGCACCGGATCGGGGCGCAGCGATACCAACGTGCCCAGGCTGAGGATGCGTGCTTTGCGCGTTTGCCGCGCCAGGATGCCGACGAACATCGGATTGGCGCACATCAGCGAGTTGATGCCGGCGTGATGCTCGATCGCCAGCACGTTCATGCCTTCCTCATCGCAGAGCAGGAATTCGTCTAGCACTTGTTCGTAAAGATCGGCGGCGATCCTTGGGTCGCACCAACTGTTCGGGAGGCTGGCGCGGACGGAGTCCGCCGCGTCCAGCACGTCCTTCGGCACGAAGGGATAGGGGATTTCGCACTGCCACCAGGATTCCATGACGATGATTCTCCCTCAGCTGATGAAGCTGGCGACGTGATCGACGAAGGCGTCAGGTTGCTCGATCTCGGGGTGATGTCCGGCGCCGTCGATGACGGCGAAGCGGGCGTTCGGGATCAGGCCGGCATAGGCGCGGCCGTACCTGGACGTAACAATGCCGTCGGACGCGCCCCACAGCACCAGCGTTGGCACAGCGATGCGTGCGAGCCAGCGCTTGAGCTGCGGGTTGTACATGTACGGTTGGAAGCCGTAGAGGCACAGCGCGTCATGGCCTCGGGCGTAGCGGACGAGCGCGGCATCGCTCATCGCGTTGAAGTCGGGCGCGAAGCGGTCCGGATTGTGCCATTCGCTGTCGCGCACCGTGTTTGGATGCACGTTGAAGATGTCGAGGATGTCGCGCGACTCGCGGTCGCCGAGCTTGATGCCGAACGGATCGACCAGGACCAGCCGGTCGATGCGGTGGCAGCTGGCGGCTGCCATTTCCGCTGCGAGCCAGCCGCCAAAGGAGAAGCCGAGCACGGTGACTTTCTCGTGTGGCAGGGAGTCAAGCAGGTCTAGATACAGATGCACGAGGTCGTACACGGTTTCGAAATCGCCTGGCCGCGGCGAGTCGCCGAAACCGGGATGCGACGGCGCGATGATTTCGGCCTGGCGGGACAGCAGATCGAGAAATCGAGCGGCCGGATCGATCGGCTGGAGGCCGTGCAGCGCGAGGATCGGTCCGCCGGCGCCGCGGCGGAGAACCTCCAGCGTGAGGTCGTGGACCGTCAGATGGTGGGTGAAAGCAGTTCGGTTTGCCATGGGCACCTCCACGAGACGGACATGATCATATATTTTTTGCGTTTGCAAGAGAGATCATATATATTGTCGGTGAGGACAGACGGAGGCGGGCGTGGCTGACGGCGGCACGGCGACGATGGAGGGAGGCAGCCACGGGACGTTGGCCAGCTCGATCTACGCGCGGTTGCGCGACGACATCCTGCGTGCGGTGTTCCGCCCCGGGGAAAAACTGCCGATCGACGCGCTGTGCGCGCGGTGCGGCGTCGGCGCGACCCCGCTGCGGGAGGCACTGAACCGCCTGTCGGCGGAAGAGCTGGTGATCCGGACTGACCAGCGCGGATTTCGTGTTGCGCCGATCAGTCTGGGGGATCTCGAGGAGCTGACCCGGACTCTGTGCTGGATCAGCGAAATCGGCTTGCGCGAGGCAATCCGAAACGGCGACGCCTCGTGGGAGGAGCAGGTTGTTCTGGCTGCGCACCGGTTGTCGCGCGTCGAGCGCGAGGGCGCGGAGGGTTACAGCTCATTCAATCCCGAATGGGAAGCGCTGCATCGCGCCTATCACCTGACTCTGATCGCTGCATGCCGGTCGCGCTGGCTGATGGATTTCTACGGGATGCTGATGGATCGCCACACCCGCTACCGCTACCTGGCGTTTGCCGATGCATCGGTGACGCGCGACGCCGAGGCGGAGCATCGGGCGATCACAGGGTTTGTGCTGGCGCGGGATGCCGATCGGGCGGTGGCAGCGGCGGAGGCACATATCCGGCTGACGGCACAGACGGTGGTGAGTTCATTCGGAGCGAAGGGTGGAGATGCGACGGCGGGCGAGGCGTGAGCGACATGCCGGGCGGCATCGTGGCAGGGGTTCCCGTCCTCTACTCGCGAGAAGTGACGCTAAGGAAGTTGGGCGATTTCGACCTCCGCCGGTGCCTCGGTCAGTGTTGGAATTCGGGCGGGTCTGAATGGCGAAAGCGCGGACATCCTGCGGCTGACCCAGCCATCGTAACATTGAAGTTGTCGACCGACCGAATAGGCCGGACCTAACGAACGGCCCGTTTCTGTAGCATGAGCCCGTCCCAAACATGGGGGCTATCATGCTGCCATGCGAAATGAGCGGCGACGCCGGCAGGCGTCGCGGTGATCCGCATCGAACGTGCCGTTGACGATGGCCGTTCGGACCTGGAGCACCAAATGGGCGCCACGCGGCGACCACCGCATTTGCTGCTGCGCCCCCATTCGGCGATGCAGCAGCCACTGCACGGCGCCCTCCGTCGGCGACGTGGAGAACGGCTCATCGCCCAGC
>JASHVB010000360.1 GCA_030039695.1 Acetobacteraceae bacterium | reverse complement strand
TCGATTTCGGCCGGCAGGTCGAAATGGGCATCCGCAATAACCGCTACAAAGCGATGGTGCCGACGACAACTGGCCCGATCTCGCTGCGTGGGCGAGCACACGCGATGGAAGCGCGTGCCGCGCGCGCAAACACCAAACGGCGGTTGAAATTCACGTTGCCAGGTCCGATGACCATCGTCGATACGATCGCGGATGGTCATTATGGCGACAAGGTTGCGATGGCGATGGCATTCGCCGCGGCATTGAATGAGGAGGCGCGCGGTTTGGCGGCGGACGGTGTCGATGTCATCCAGTTCGATGAGCCGGCCTTCAACGTCTACATGGACGAAGTAGCAACCTGGGGCATCGCCGCACTGGAGCGCGCCGCCCAGGGCCTTGCGTGCAAGACCGCGGTGCACATCTGTTATGGTTACGGTATAAAAGCGAATATCGAGTGGAAGGCAGGCCTCGGCGCCGAGTGGCGGCAGTACGAGGCGACCTTCCCAGTACTGGCGGCGAGCTCGATTGATCAAGTCTCACTGGAGTGCATCAACTCGCACGTGCCACTGCGGCTGTTGCGACTGTTGCAAGGCAAGGACGTGCTGGTGGGTGCGATCGATGTCGCGAGTGACGAGGTGGAAACCCCGGAACGGGTCGCGTCAGTGATCGAGGACGTGGCGGAACACGTGCCGGTCGAACGGCTGTTTCCGTGTACCAACTGCGGCATGGCTCCGATGCAGCGCGCGGTGGCGGTGGCGAAGCTTCGCGCTCTGTCCGACGGCGCAGCACTGGCGCGCCGGCGGCTGGGAGTCACGTAGGGGCTGCACCTTTGCCCGTGGGCGCTGGCATAGCCTGCCAGTCGTTGGAGGTCCGGCCTGTCGCAGCAATCTCGGACACAGGTGTGCACCGGCGCTCGGCAGACGGTCTTGGTAGTTGCACAGGTGGCTTTGCCGGTCCCGACCGATCGCGAGTTCGGTGAAATCGCGGCGAGCGGCCTTCTGCGTAACTTTCAATTGGTGGTCCTCCTGAAAACACATCCTGGCTGTGATCCGGGGAGATGCAAACGGTCGAGTGCCGTCAATTCATGCACGAACGCCTCGACATCTGCCCATAGCTCGCTGTCACCGACCATCATCACATGCGTCAAGAGCGGCGGCCACGAGTGGTTCAAGGCACCTTTTACGACGTGCACTTCAGCAGAGAGCAGGGTGGTGGAGGTGCTATCACTTAAGTTTCGAAGACTCATCCGGTCGAAGTTAGAGCCTCCGATGTCAAACGGCTGTAGCAGCGCAAAGAAAACAACGCCAATCCGAATAAGTTGCCGGCGGTGGCAAAGCTGGGACACGTTGTTCTGGAGGACTCAACCCACAAAAGTGGTGCACCCGCTGTTCGGTGAGCCACCGTACCTGCTCCACGCGAGACGCATGGCGTCAGCGAGCGCGGCACGTTCTGTCATCGGCACCGATCGCAGGGCCGCGCGCAATGCTGCATTTTGACGGATAGCTGGTGCACCGCGGTTCCGAGTGGGTGAGAATCCTTCTCCGACAGGACGTCGTTGGGAGTGCCCGCACGCAGAACGCGGTGCCGTCCTTCCGAGCTGCGATCTTTATGGCAACGCCATCGGCTTTCTTGTATTGACGCATGCAACCGTCAGCCGCATAGCGGCGGGCCCGCAGGTGACGTACCTACGCGAAAAAAACCGTTAAATATGCGCCTGATCGGCGTGATCACGTCGACTTATACTAACAGAGGAGCCGATCCGTGACCAAGAAACTGCGCAAGGCCGTTCTCCCGGTGGCTGGTCTGGGCACGCGCTTCCTGCCGGCGACCAAGGCAACAGCGAAAGAGATGCTGCCCGTCGTGGATAAGCCGCTGATCCAATATGCGGTCGAGGAGGCGCGGGCTGCCGGCATAGAACTGTTCTGTATGGTGACCGGGCGTGGCAAGACCGCGCTGGTCGAACATTTCGACGTCGCCTACGAACTGGAACACACGCTACATGAACGCAACAGAACTGAGGCGCTGGCTGCCTTGGCGCCAACCCACAGCGAGCCGGGCTCTATTACCACGGTGCGTCAGCAGGTTCCCTTAGGGCTGGGACACGCCATATGGTGTGCGCGGGCGTTTATCAGCGACGATCCGTTCGCGATCCTGCTGCCTGACGACCTCATTCTGTCGGCGAAGCCTTGCCTTGCGCAATTGGCCGAGGCATATGGCGAGACTGGTGGAAATATAGTCGCGGTGACCGAGGTGCCGCGCGATCAGACCAACCGTTACGGTATCCTCAAAGTGGGGCGCGATGACGGGCGCTTGGTCGAAGTGACCGGGTTGGTCGAGAAGCCCGCGCCAAACGACGCACCTTCTAACCTATCGATAATCGGACGTTACGTCCTGATGCCGGAGGTAATCAACCACCTGGCAATGATGCAGCGAGGCGCTGGTGGCGAAGTCCAGTTGACAGACGGAATGGCGAAGATGATCGGCACGCAGCCTTTTTATGGGTTGCGTTACGAGGGCCTCCGCTTCGACTGCGGCGATAAGCTCGGTTTCCTCGAGGCGCAGATCGCATTCGCCCTGGAGCGTCCCGATCTGGCGGACGCCGTGCGTGCCTTCCTCAAGAGCTACGTTTGAGTGAAGGGACGCGCTTGGGAGTTTCGCGTGATATTCGACGGGTTGGTCTTGATGTAATCGGGGGACTCAGAATCTCGGCTGGTGGCGCGCCACCAATACCGCGTCAGTGGCTGGGCAGAGCGACATCTCGGCAACCATCCCCGCGACAACGAGCGACCACCAGTTTGGAGAAATCGCAGCTTCGAGCGAAACGGTGAGATAGCAGCATCCGAAAGGGCGCCGAGTCGCCCGCGATCGTCTGTGCTGCCCGCATTGACGCACGACAAAGATACTTTGACATCGGAGAAATTCGGGCTTTTGTTAGGGTACGGCACAGCGCGGTGTAGACCATACGTTGGTGTTCTCCCAGGGTGACGGCAAGGCGCGTGCCGGCTGACCGGGCATGGGTGTTGCTCAGGAAGGAATTGTCCGATGCGGCCGCCAATTCCGAGCGATGAGTCGGATCGTCTCGCGGATGGAGAACCCCATGTTGTGAGCCGGCTGCCGAACCGGTCTCGATTTCTCAAGGCCGTGGATGCCGCCATCGCCGATAGCGTCTCGGTCGCTCCGCACATCGCGGTTGCGGTCATCGACGCGGCAACGCCTAACCAATACGCCGACATGGTGCGGACGCTGGGACAAAGTGAAGCGGATTCGTTCGAAGCCGCGTTCGCTGCGCGGATCAGCGAGCGCCTGCCTGAGCACGTCGACCTCTATCACCTCTCGAACGCACGGTTTGGCTGCGTGCTTGATGCCAGCTCGCCCGACCGGACGCAGGACGTCCTCGACGGGCTGGCGGAGCAGACGCGTCAGCCGGGAGGCCGGCGGGATATTCCGTTCGCGACCACGGTCGGGATCGGCGTCGCCCACCATCCGCATGATGGAGCCACCGCGGCAGCGCTCCTGCGCGCCGCCGCGAGCGGCGCGCAGGAGGCGCTGAGCGGCGAAAA
>JASHVB010000038.1 GCA_030039695.1 Acetobacteraceae bacterium | reverse complement strand
CGACCTGGATGCCCATTTCGTTGAAATTGGCCATCACGTCTTCGATCTGTTCCGAGCTGTTTTGCTCGGGCGGGAGGATCTGGTTCAGCTCATCGAACGTGATGTAGCCGCGCTCCTTGCCGCGCGCGATCAGCCGCTTCACCGCGGCGGTCTGCACGTCCAGCAGCGTCGTCTCCACGTCTTGTTCGGCGGTGACGGTCTCGGCGGTCACGCTGGGCTTCGTCGCCATCGCTTTCGGCACTCCTTATTCAGTCGCGGGATGCGCCGACCGCGGCGCAGTTCCCCTCTATCCTATGCAGCGAGCTCCGCCCCGTCGGGTTCGCCCGCCATCACCTTGTTCAGCGCATCTTTCAGCGCGATGTGGCGCCGCTGCGTCTCGGCATTGCAGTTGCGTGCAAAATCGCGCTCGGCCGCCGTTACCTCGTCCCGCAGGCGCTCCAGGTTCAGAAACCCGAAGATGTGCCACCACCCCTCAAGCGCCTCCGCCGGCATCGCCATGGAAGCCGCGCACGCTGGCAACGGCACCGGGGCCGTGGCCAGGACCTGCGCGACATTGCTCTGGAATCCAGAGATCGTGAGGTGGTCGATCAATGCCTGCGAGTCAAGGATTTCGGCAGCTTCGGCCCAATTTCGCAGCGCATCGCGCAAGACGGCCAGGGAGGCCGGAAGTTCCAGCTCCGCGTAGGCGTGATCCACGGCGTGCAGCAGGTCGGGATGTCGGAGCAGAATGGCGGTGAGGATGCGCGCACGCTCGCTGGCGGTGGCGTTGGCAGAGGCTGGCGGACGCGGGATCGGCCGCACGAGCGGCCGTCCGCCGCGGTTTGCGCGCCGGGCCGCGAAGAATTTGCCCCGCAGCGCGTGGCGGTATTCGCTGGCGAGCGCCCGATCGAGGATGCGCCGCGCCGCCGCATCGAGCCGCCGCAGTAGCGCAGCGCGCGCTTCCGGCGTCGCCTCGCCGCCTGAGCTGCGCAACAGGTCATAAAGGGCGTCCGCCAATGGGCGGGCGTTGTCCAGCACCGCCTGGAACGCCGCCTGGCCGGCTTTCTTCACCAAGGTATCGGGATCTTCGCCAGCCGGCAGCGTGGCGATGCGAATGGTGCGGTCAGGCGCCAGCATCGGCAGCACCAGTTCGGCCGCCCGGGCAGCGGCGCGCCCGCCGGCGGCATCGCCGTCGAAGCACATCACCGGCTCCGGCGACAGCCGCCACAGTTCGCCAAGCTGCTCCTCGGTCAGAGCCGTGCCGAGCGGCGCGACCGCGGCGCCGAACCCGGCCTGGTGCAGGGTGATCACGTCCATATAGCCCTCGACCACCACCAGCGGCGCCTGGCGTACGCCTTCGCGTGCCAGGTCAAGCGCGTAGAGGTTGCCACGCTTGGAAAACAGATCCGTCTCCGGCCCGTTGAGGTACTTTGGCTGGCCATCGCCGAGGATGCGCCCGCCGAAACTGATGGTCCGGCCGCGACGGTCCCGGATGGGGAACATCACGCGGTTGAAAAACAGTTCGTAGCGGCGTCCGGTTTCATCGTCCTCGCGCATCAAACCCGCGGCAATCATGAATTCCGCTGTGACGCCCTCGCGCACCAGGTCTGCGGACAGCGCGCCGCGGCTTTCGCCCGACCAGCCGAGGCCGAAGCGGTGGATCGTCTCCTCAGTCAGGCCACGGTTGCGCAGGTAGTCGAGCGCACGCCGCCCTTCGGGCAGAAACAAGCGGCGCTGGTAGGCGGTTTGTGCCGCGTGCAGCACCCCGATGAGGTCGAGCCGCCGCTGCTCCGCCTCCGTCGCCTCCGGCGTCGGCTTCGGCACCTCGAGGCCGGCTTCGGCCGCCAGCCGTTCCACGGCTTCCATGAAGCCCGCGCCCTCGCTCTCCATGGTGAAGGTGATGGCGTCGCCATGCTTGCCGCAACCAAAACAGTGGTAGTGGTCGTCATAGACGAAGAAGCTGGGGGTTTTCTCGCCATGGAAGGGGCAGCAGCCTTTCCACTGACGCCCCGACCGCGCCAGCCTGACCCGCCGGCCGATCAGCGCCGGCAGCGGCGTGCGCCGGCGAAGCTCCTCCAAAAACTCAGGGGGAAGCGCCATCAGTTCGCGCCGCTGCCCCCCTTCCCCTGAGGTCGGGGCCACGGGGAGGGGTGAGACTGTGCATGCTCGCCCACCGAGAGCGCCCCCGGCCGCGAACACCCGGTCCCGCGGCGAGGGCAGAATTCCATGGCCTCGCCGGCCGCGGCCGGCGTCACGAGAGCCTCGCTTTCACCATTGGTCCGGCCTTGGCCATATCGAGCGTGGCCGCATACTGCGCCCGCAGCGCCGCCATCACCTTGCCCATGTCCTTGATCGACGCCGCACCCGTGGCGATGACTGCTGCGTCTACCGCCCGCGCCACCGCCGCGTCGTCCATCTGCTGCGGCAGAAACCCTTCCAGCACGGCTATTTCCGCTTCCTCCTTCGCAACCAGATCGGCGCGGTTGCCCTGGCGGTACAGTTCGACCGATTCGCGGCGTGATTTGACCATCCCACGCAGCATGGCGACGATCTCTTCGTCGGGCACCTGGCTGACGCCTTTGGGCCGCGCGGCAATGTCCGTATCCTTCAGCTTCGCCAGGATCATCCGCAGTGTCGATGTGCGTGCCGCATCGCCCGCCTTCATCGACGCTTTGAGCTGATCATTGAACTGGTCCCTGAGGGACATGACTCGGCCTCCCGCACTACATCCTGACTCTATAGCGGCTGCCAATCCACCGGCGTCTCATGATCCGGATGCTGCCGGCTGGTCCGGTCCCTCGCCGCCAGCTCATCGGACCGCACTTCAGGCAGCCGCCCCGGCACCAGGTCGGCCACCCAGGCCAGCCGGCTCTCCACCCCGAACGCCCGTTGCGGCGCGGCTGAGCTCGGGTCGTCCAGACTGCCGATCGTCACCTCCATATGTGATGCGTCCGCATAGCGGAATGTCAGTGGTGTGCCACAATCGCGGCAGAATTCGCGCACCCCCGACGCCGAACTGCGGAACCCGGCCGGCTCCCCCCGCGTCCACACCACGTCCGCCGTCGGCAGCTTGGCCAGCGCCGCGAACGGCCCGCCCACCGCCTTCTGGCACATGCGGCAATGGCAGACGCTGCCCTCGGGCGCGGAGAGCAACGCGTAGCGCACGGCGCCGCACTGGCACCCTCCGGTCGCGACACGACGTCGGGTATCACTCATCAAATCCTCCACCCGGACAGAATTTCCCACCCAAACCAGAACGCGCTTGCATCCGGAAATTTCTTCCCATACAAGCCGCGTTATGCCCGTCACCGTGGACTTTATCATCAATCGGCTCGGCGGTGCGGATGCCGCCGCGCGCCTGACAGGCGTCGGCACGGAGGCCGTGCGCAAATGGCGCCAAGCCAACGCCATTCCGTCGCGCCACTGGGCGGCCATCATCGCCGCCACCGGCCTCACTCTCTTCGAGCTGCGATCCGGCCCCGCGGAGACGCCAGACGATCTCCCCGCCGGCGCCACCGCCGCGCTGATCCTGGGCGACGGCACCGTGTTCTGGGGCCGCGGCTTGGGCGCCCACACCGTCGCTCCCGCGCCGGTGGGTGAGGTCTGCTTCAACACTGGCATGACCGGCTATCAGGAGACCCTGACCGATCCGTCCTACGCCGGGCAGATCATCACCTTCACCTTCCCGCACATCGGCAACGTCGGGACCAACGCCGAAGACATCGAGGCCGCCACCATCGCGGCGCGCGGCCTTGTGGTGAAGCAGGACGTGACGGAGCCTTCCAACTGGCGGGCCGCCCAGCGTCTCGATGCCTGGCTCCGCGCCCGCGGGGTTGCCGGGGTGGCAGGCGTGGATACCCGTACGCTCACGACACGCATCCGCAACGACGGCGCGCCGAGCGGCGTGTTGGCCTTCCCTGCCGACGGCCGTTTCGATCTCGCCGCCTTACGTGCCCAGGCCGCTGCCTGGCCCGGCCTCGAGGGAATGGACCTGGCCAAGGAGGTCACCTGCCGGCAGACCTACGAATGGGATGAGACCCGCTGGGCCTGGCCCGACGGAACCGGCCATCAGACCGCGCCGAAGCACCATGTCGTCGCGGTGGACTATGGCGCGAAGCGCAACATCCTGCGCTGCCTCGCGTCCGCCGGCTGCCGCGTCACCGTTGTGCCCGCCACCGCGACCACCGACGACATTTTGCGCCACTTACCGGATGGCGTGTTCCTGTCGAACGGGCCGGGCGATCCGGCAGCCACGGCGGAATATGCGGTGCCGGCAATCCGTGGCGTGCTGGATGCGGGCGTTCCGGTGTTCGGGATCTGCCTCGGCCATCAGTTGCTGGCGCTGGCACTCGGCGCGACAACCTTTAAGATGGACCGCGGCCACCGCGGCGCCAACCAGCCGGTGAAGGACCTCATCACCGGCAAGGTCGAAATCACCAGCCAGAACCACGGCTTCGCGGTCGATCCGGCCACCCTGCCCGGAACCGCGCAGGTTACACACGTGTCCCTGTTCGACGGTTCGAATGAGGGCCTCGCCTGCACTGACCGTCCTGCGTTCAGCGTGCAGTACCATCCCGAGGCCAGCCCGGGGCCGACCGACAGTCACTATCTGTTTGGACGGTTCGTCGGGATGATGGAGAGGCGTGCGTGATCCCGTCATTGCGAGGCGGCGCAAAGGCAGCAGCAACTCCGATCGTGAGGACGCGCCGATGACGCCGGACGCGCGCGGGCTGTTGCTGACGACCGCATTCCGCGGCGTGATCAACGAGCCTAACATCGAGGCTGGCTTTGAGCGGTTCGCCGCACTAACCGGCGAGGCCGTTGACTTTGGCGCGTTCAGAGACGCTGTGGCCGACTGCCTGCGCGACGGCCTCATCCACGAACCAATTCGCCTGCCCGAGGGCGCGCTGCAGTGCCATTGGCATCTGGAACTGACGCCAAAGGGTGTCTCGGCGGCGCGAGCGACGCTGGATAGGTAATGGAGTTCGCCCGCTATTATTGATCATCTTGCGGTATTGAAGCGCGTCCTTGCCGGGCGGCCCGGCCGGCCGCGTAGGAGCTCTCTGTGGTTCGCCTATGCGTTGATTGAACCCGGAGCA
>JASHVB010000359.1 GCA_030039695.1 Acetobacteraceae bacterium | reverse complement strand
AACCCGAAGGCCAAGCGCGTCGAGGTGCGGTTCCCCGATCCGGGCGCGAACCCGTATCTCGCGTTCAGCGCCATGCTCATGGCCGGCCTCGACGGGATCCGCAACAAGATCCATCCGGGCGATCCGATGGATAAGGACCTGTACGACCTGCCGCCGGAAGAGCTGAAAGGTATCCCGACGGTGTGCGGCAGCCTGCGCGAGGCGCTGGGATGCCTCGAAGCGGACCATGAGTTCCTGTTGGCAGGCGACGTGTTCTCGATCGACCAGATCGAGAGCTACATGGAGCTGCGCTGGACCGAGGTGTATCGCTTCGAACACACGCCGCACCCGGTCGAGTTTGAGATGTACTATTCGGTGTAACTAAGCATAGGCCTCTCCCGCAAAGCGGGAGAGGCCGCCACGCCGCGGCGGATAAGGGGCGAAACGTACAACCCCGTCATGCGGTTGGCGGTTCATCCTCGGCCATTCAGGATTCGACCTCTTCCGTCGCAGGCGGGAGAGGTTTTTTGTCGGGCAGATGCCCAGTAATTGAGCAAAGCTGATTCCGCGCCGCGCCATTTGAGCCGTGATCCGCGGTAAATCCGTGCGCCCCCCAGTTGGCACGATTGTTGATTACTCGTTCTCCAGGCTCGCCTGGCGGCCGCAATGTCAGGGCGAAGCGGGGCGGAACGGGAAACGGCGCATGCGGAACATGTTGTTTGAAGGCTCGGATATGGAGGGCACCGCGATATGAAGATGATCATTGCCATCATCAAGCCGTTCAAGCTCGATGACGTGCGCGAGGCACTGACACCGCTCGGCGTCCAGGGCCTGACTGTGACCGAGGTGAAGGGGTTCGGCCGACAGAAGGGCCAGACCGAGATCTACCGCGGCGCCGAATACCACGTGAGTTTCCTGCCCAAAGTGAAGATCGAAGTGGTGGTGCCATCCGATCTCGCCGACCAAGTTGTCGAGGCGATCGCCAAGTCGGCGCATACCGGCAAGATCGGCGACGGAAAGATTTTCATGCTCGACATCGAGCGCGCAATGCGAATCCGGACCGGGGAACTCGATGCCGCAGCCATCTGACGTGATGCGCCTTCCCTCTGTCGTTGCGAGGAGACGCACTCACGCGTCAGGGCCTGCCTTGTGCCGGCCGTCCATGCCTCGCTTCGCTGCGCGTGAGCAATTCGTGACCGGGGAGCAGAAGACCGGCCATCAAGTTGGGGGCCGCGCATCGACAGCGGCCGCGCGCCTCGCAACGCGGCTTGGCCTGGCTTTGACAGCAGCACTGCCGCTCGCATTCCTGCCCCTGTTGTCCGCATTCGCTGCGCCGTCAGCCAAGCCGCCCGCCCTCGACACCGGCGACACCGCATGGATGTTGGCCAGTACCGCGCTGGTCCTGATGATGACCGTGCCAGGCCTCGCGCTCTACTACGCCGGCATGGTGCGTAAGAAGAACGTGCTGGCGACGCTGATGCAGTGCTTCGCCATCACCTGCCTTGTTACCATCATCTGGACGGTCGCCGGCTACAGCCTCGCGTTCACCAGCGGTACCGGCGGACTGGCGCCTTACGTCGGCGACCTGTCGCGCTTCATGCTGAACGGCATCTGGGACCATATCAGCAAAGGGGCTGACACCGGTTTCATCCTTGGCGCGGGGAGCGAGGGCGCGACGCCGGAGACGATCCCCGAGACCGTTTACATGATGTTCCAGATGACCTTCGCGATCATCACTCCGGCGCTTATCGTCGGCGCTTTCGCTGATCGCATGAAGTTCTCCGCACTGTGCGTTTTCATGACTCTCTGGTCGCTGCTGATCTATGCGCCGGTAGCACACTGGATGTGGGCGCCGACCGGATGGGGCGCGATCAACGGCCAGCTCGACTTTGCCGGCGGCACCGTGGTGCATATCAATGCCGGCATCGCCGGTTTGGTGTGCGCCCTGGTACTCGGCAAGCGCGTAGGCTACGGCAACGACAACATGGCGCCATACAACCTCGCCTATTCGGTCATCGGCGCGTCGCTGCTGTGGGTCGGCTGGTTCGGCTTCAATGCCGGCTCCGCGGTCGGTGCGAACGGTCGCGCCGGAATGGCAATGGCCGTGACGCAGATTGCCACCGCCGCGGCAGCACTCGCCTGGATGTTCGCCGAGTGGGCCGCGAAGGGGAAACCTTCGGTGCTGGGCTGCATCTCCGGCGCGGTCGCCGGCCTCGTTGCGATTACCCCGGCATCCGGCTTCGTGCTGCCAGGTGCTTCGATCATCATCGGCATTGCTGCTGGCGTGATTTGCTTCTGGTGCTCCACCAGCGTGAAGCACATGTTCGGCTACGATGACAGCCTTGACGTGTTCGGCGTGCACTGTACCGGCGGCATCGTTGGTGCATTGCTGACCGGCGTGTTCTCGTACGGTGCATTGTCAGCGACCGACGCCAATCCGGCCGGCTATCCAGGCGGGTTGCACCAGCTTTGGATTCAGTGCCAGGGCGTCGCGGCAACGCTGATCTACAGCGGCCTCGGCACACTGATCCTACTGTATCTCACGAAAGTGCTGGTCGGCCTGCGCGTCAACACCGAGGAGGAGCGCGAGGGACTCGATCTGGTCCTGCACGGCGAACAGGTTTTCTGATCCAGCGGTTTAGGGGCAACCCGGCGACGGATGCCCCTTTTCCATGTCCTGCGGCTTATATGTAGAAGGATACCAAAACGATATAGACTTTATATCAGGCTTCGGGACTGACTGTGACCGCAACCACACGCAAAAAACACAACGGGGGCCCCCAAAAGATGCGACTTCCGAAAACGAGTCTCACAGTTTGCCTTGCTGCTGCTTGCCTGGCCGGCTACCTGGCTACCCCAGCCGACGCACAGACCGCTGCGCCAGCCGCACCTGCGCCAGCCGCACCCGCGCCGACCGCACCCGCGCCGG
>JASHVB010000358.1 GCA_030039695.1 Acetobacteraceae bacterium | reverse complement strand
GTGACGATCTCGACGCAGCGCAGCCTGTCGGCCTGGGCCGCCCGCAAGAACCCGGAGACCGCGTTGAACGCTTGCTGCGCCGTAAGACCATGCAGGTCCAGCGTCCGGCCAGCCGCCAGCTTACCCGAGCGGAAACGCTCCCACGTCGCCCGGTCCACGCCGCCGGGCGCTTCTCCGATCGTCAGCGGTGATGGCGCCGCGATGGGTCGGCGTGCCGCCTCCGGTGCGCGCGGGGGCGGTCCCGCGCGCTCTGGCGACGCTGCTGGGCTCGGCGACGATGCCTTGCGCTTCCCGAGCGGCCGGATCCCGGCGGTGTAGCCGGCCCAGTGCGCGCGGTCGGCGTCGGTCAGACCATCCCGCTTGCGGCTCATCGCGGCGCCCGAACAAGCAAGTGGCCACATCCGCGGGGCGGCAAGCGACGCACAAGTCCGGGCGGAACAAGTCCGCCGAGCGCATCGACCAACGCCCGAAACAGCAACGAGTGCAGCGTGGCGGCAGACATGATCGTAATGCTCAAACCAGTGGCCTCGGCGCGCCGCCCTGATGGGCGTTGTCGGTCTACGCGGCGCCGGTATAGCTGCCGGCGATGGTGCCGGCGAGCACCGCAACCGCCATGGCCTCGCAGATCGGCCGACCCGACCTGAACTGTCGGGGCAACGGCTCGGAGGCGGTCGTGCCCACTGATGCCGGCCGGGGCTGGTTGCCAGTACTGGCCCAGGCACTACCATGCTCCCGGCAATCCGGCTCCTCGGGAGGAACGCGGCATGATCACGAAATTCGACAGCCTGTACGCAGGGCACGTCGATCTGGACAACGTCGGCTACAGTGGCACGCCGATCAACGATCGGCGATACGACAACGCGCATCTCGCGACGGCCCTGGAAAAGGCCCAGTCGATGGCCGTGCTGATGGACGGTCTCGGCTACAATGCGTTTTGGATGGCGGAACATCATTTCCAGCGCGAGGGCACCGAGTGTATCCCGAACGTCCTGCTGATGGCGCTGCATCTGACGCACGTCACGAAGAATCTGAAGATCGGCTGCGGCTTCAATATCACGCCGATGTGGCATCCTCTGCGGCTGGCGGAAGATTACGCGATGGCGGATATCCTGTCCGGCGGTCGGGTGATCTTCGGCCTGGGCCGAGGCTACCACACGCGAGAAGTCGAGACCTTCGGCTCGCCCCTCCTGGACCAGGCAGCTAACCGCGAACTCTACGAAGAGCAAACCGAAATCATCTTCAAGGCGTTCAACAACGAGGCGTTCAGCCACAAGGGCAAGCACTACACGCTGCCGCCAGAAGTGCCGTATCGCGGCTATACGTTGAAGGAACTGACGCTGGTGCCGCGCCCGCTGCGCCTGCCGGTGGAGACATGGCAGCCGATCCAGGGTGGCACTGCGCGCGCGATGGAGTTCATGGCGAAGCACGGTATCCAGGGCATGGTCGGCGGCGGCTCAGCCGAAGGCGGCGCGATGCACAAGGTCGTGTTGGGCTGGCAGCAGGCCCATGCCAAAATGGGCAAGCACATCGAACTCGGCGAGCGGCTGTGCTTCGGCTTCCATTTTTACATGGCCGACAACAAGGCGGACGGCATCAAGCGTGCGGCGAAATACTACGAAGAAAACATGAAAATGTTCGGCGAGCTGCGGCTGGTGCGCGCGTTGACGGAGGAGCAGATCCAGATCATGCGCGATCCGAAGCGTGCGCCGACCGCGCATCTGCCAGGCGTCGAGGACGCGGTGAATGCCGGCGGCTTCCTGACCGGCAACGCGAATGAGATCATCGATCACCTGAAGGCGCTTGAGGCGAAGTATCCGGCCTTGGATCGGATCTCGGTCAGCCTGTCGGTTGGTGTCCCGAAGTCCGAGGCGCTGGAACAGTTAGAACGGTTCGCCAGGGAAGTGATGCCGGCATTCGGCAAGGGGAAGGTGAAGGCAGAGGTACTCGAACCGGCGCAGTAACCTGCGGGGTCGGGTTGTCACCTGCGAATCAAACCTCCGCCCGCGCTTTCTCCCTCAGTTCGAACTTCTGGATCTTGCCGGTCGACGTCTTCGGCAGTGGCCCGAAGGTGACGAAGCGCGGGCACTTGAAATGCGCCAGATGCGTGCGACACCAGGCGATGATATCCGACTCGGTCACCGCGTGCGCATCCGGCTTCAGCGCCACGAACGCCTGCGGCGTCTCGCCCCATTTCTCATCGGGCCGCGCCACTACCGCGGCCTCCATCACATCCGGATGCTTGTACAGAACCTCTTCCACCTCTAGCGATGAGATATTCTCCCCACCGGAAATGATGATGTCCTTCGCACGGTCCTTGACCTCGACGTAGCCATCCGGATGCATCACTGCCAAGTCACCGGTATGGAACCAGCCTCCGGCAAACGCCTCGTCCGACGCAGAGGGATTCTTCAAATACCCCTTCATCACCGTATTGCCGCGCAGCATTAACTCGCCCATCGTCGTGCCGTCGGGCGGCACGGCCTGCATCGTTGCCGAATCGAGTACCGCCGCTTCCTCGAGCGTCGGCGTGTTCACCCCCTGTCGTGCCATGAACGCAGCCTTTTGCTCCATCGGCAGCTCGTCCAGTCCCGGCTGCCACATGCAGACGGTCGACGGGCCGTAGCTTTCCGTCAGCCCATACAGATGCGTCACCGCAAATCCCATCGCCTCCATCCGCGCAATCACTGTGGAAGGCGGTGCGGCACCGCCGGTCGCGATCTGCACCGTCTGGCT
The DNA here is from genome assembly GCA_030039695.1 of Acetobacteraceae bacterium. The sequence goes on along the minus strand of JASHVB010000358.1, from coordinate 1,889 downwards.
GAAGGGCTGGCGGGCACTCTCCGGCGCATGAATCAGCATCGACAGCACGACGGGTGCTCCGCACATGTGCGTCACGCCATGCTTGGCAATAGCCGCAAAAATTGGCGCCGGATCGACACGGCGCAGACACACATGCGTGCCGCCCGCCAGCGTCACCGCCCAGGTATAAGTCCATCCATTGCAATGAAACATCGGCAGTGTCCAAAGGTAAACGCTACGCGGCGATAACCCGAACATCAGCGCATTGCCCACCGCGTTCAGGTAAGCCCCGCGATGATGCAGTACCACACCCTTCGGATTGCCGGTCGTGCCGGACGTATAATTCAGGGCGATCGCCTGCCATTCATCGTCCGGCAGCGTCACCGGATGCGACGGATTCCCGCCGCCGGCGAACGCTTCGTAATCGACCGATCCGATGCATTCGCCACCAACCGCCTCCGTATCGTCGATATCCACGACCAGAAACCGCCGTCCCAACTGTATCAGAGCGCGTGCCATCACTGGCGACAGTTCGCGGTCCACCAGTACGACCTTGGCTTCCGAATGTGCCAGGATGAACGCAACGGCGGCAGCGTCCAGCCGCGTGTTGATCGAGCACAACACTGCGCCCAGCATCGGCACGGCATAGTGCGCCTCTAGCATTTCCGGAATGTTCGGTGCCATGATGGCAACCGTGTCGCCTTTCCCGACGCCTGAGGTCGCGAGAGCGGAAGCCAACCGCCGCACGCGTTCGAGGAATCCTGAATAGGTGTATCGCCGCGCCCCGTGGATGACCGCGACGCGCGAACCGTACACCCGTGCCGCGCGCGCCAGGAAGGAAACCGGCGACAGGGGCACGTAATTCGCCAGCCGTCGATCAAGATCCTGCGCGAAAATAGACATCGCCGCCTTCCTTGCACTGGTACTACCCATCCCCTAGCGTAAGTCAGCGCTGCGAAGATTGCCAATCAGGAGAACGCACGATGGCCGGCAATATCAGACTGCAAGTGCAGGATTACGTTGCCACCGTGATCATGGACCGCCCGCCGGTGAACGCGCAGAACTCCGAACTCCGCCAGGACCTGATCACCACATTCGACTCGCTGACAGACCGTGACGATGTGCGCGTCGCGATCCTGACGGGCACCGGCAAGATGTTCTCCGCCGGCGCCGACATGCGCGAGCGACCGAACCCGGACACGCCGGGCGAATACTGGCATTTCAATCGTCTCGCACGGGAAGGGTTCAACGCCATCCATGAATGCGCCAAGCCAGTGATCGCTGCCGTGAACGGCCCTGCGCTCGGCGCGGGCCTGGGCCTCGTTGCCGCCTGCGACATCATTCTGTGCTCCGACAACGCGGTGCTCGGCATGCCGGAAATCGACGTCGGTCTCGCCGGCGGCGCGGCGATGCTGCAGACCCTGTTCGGACGTTCTCGCTCACGGCGCATGTTCTACACCGGTTGGCGCGTTTCCGCCGAGGAACTGTACCGCACTGGTGTCATCGAGTGCTGCGTGCCGCTGGATCAGTTGATGCCGGAAGCCATGAAGCTGGCCAAAGAAATCGCTGAAAAGAGCCCAATCGGCATCCGATATGCCAAGCAATCGATGAACACGACGATGCACATGCCGCCACGGGACGGTTATCGTTTCGAACAAGGCATCACCGTCATGCTGAGCAAGACCGAGGACGCCCAGGAGGCGCGCCGCGCGTTCCTGGAGAAGCGCAGGCCGGTGTTCAAGGGACGCTAATGCCGCGTCAATGCTGCCGGCGTGCTTGTGCGGCCCGTCTGGCTGGTGGGGCGATTCGCCCCGGACTGGCGCCGGCTGCTGGGGCGGTGGGACGGTGCGGGGTATCGGACGATGCCGCTCAATCGATGGCCGGAACGAGGCGATTGGGATCCGGTGATT
>JASHVB010000357.1 GCA_030039695.1 Acetobacteraceae bacterium | reverse complement strand
TGCGCCTGATCGCCGAAGCCGCAGGCCAACGCGATCTGCGACTGCGATGGTGGATCGTCCGACTGCAACATGAGCTGCTTCGCCCGTTCAATACGCCGACGTCGAATGTAACGACACAACGTTGTCCCATAAGTCAATTTAAAGGCGCGAGAAAAGTGGCTGTCACTCAGGCGTGCCGCGCTTGCGCAGTCGCCCAGCCGGATTCTCGAACCCAGTGACCGATCGATATGCTCTTTGACTTTGCGGGCTTGCCAAGGTGCCAGACCGCACCGCCGCGGTGCCGAATCGGGCAGCGGCGCCTGGCTGACGTCGCCCGCAGCAACGTCGCGCAGCATCGCCGCTGCGACCTCGACCTGTAGTTTTGCCCGGTCGTGATCTTCGTCCCAGAGCCGCAGAGCACCATCAAGGAACGCGGTCGCCACGGCCAGCGAGGGGCGGTCCGACACCGGGCTTGACGCCTGCGGGTTGCGCGGATCAATCGCGTCGAAGCCTTCGACGACTCGCAAGACACCCATCTGAATTACCTCGCATGGGTGAGCAACGGCGTGACGCCGAGTGCCAGCGCGGCCCGCCGCGGCCACGAACCAAAGAACCCGGCGTCAACGCCGGCCGGAGCTGTTGGCCCTGGCAAGGCACGTCGCTTGGCCATCGTCACACCTTTCGAGAGCCTTCGGAGAGACTCTTCGAAAGTTTGCCCCGCCGGGTTACAATACCGTTGTCCGCTACACCGCGATCTTTCGCATTCCGTCTGGCGCGTTGCGATCTAGCGGTCGTCGAGTAAGCTGAGCGCCGTCCCGACAGCCCCCTCCAAGAGCGGCCGCTCAGGGCGCGCACGGGCCAGAACGCGCACACCCATCAGTACGGTGAGCAGATGCTGCGCCAGGGCATCGGCGGGTCGCAAGCGCGTGATCGTGCCGTTCGCTTGGCCTTTCTCGGCGCACGCTAAGAAAAATAGCTCGATGCGCCGAAGGGCTCCGGCGATAATCTTTCGCAACTGCGGATCGTGCGGCGCCAGCTCGAGCGCCGAGTTCACGACCATACAACCTTTGTGCTCACGATCGGCGAGCGAGCGATGCAGGATGTCGTCGAAAAATGACCGGATCGCGTCGCGCGGAGGCAGTGCCTCGCAGCGCCGTATGCGCTCTCCAATGCTGCGTTCGATGTAGTGGTTAAGTGCCGTCCCGAAGATCGCACGCTTGTCGCCATAGGCGTTGTACAGGCTTGCGGCGGTAAGCCCCGTCCTCTCCATCAAGTGCTTGACAGACGTGGCCTCGTATCCCTGGGACCAAAAACAGCGGGCTGCCGCATCAAGCACCGCGCCTTCGTCGAACTCCCGTGGTCTGCCCATCGCGCCACCCGTCTGCAGTCGTCGTGGGCATTGTGCCACCGCCGACGGCTTCTGTCATTCTAGAACGGACATACCAACATGTGGGATCGGCACTTCGTCTCAAGGCGCAACCTGCCATCTGACCGACGCGACGCTCTTAGCCCAGACACCGGAATGCGTCCTCTTCACCCACACCTCCTGTCGCGCTCCATTCCTGACCGCTGATACTAGAATGCGTCAGACGCTCACATGAGGGAATCCTAACACGGATCACAGATGGTGCCACCTGACCTTGGAGCGCCACCGCTAGTGGTGTGTTACACGGATAGCGCTCCGGCCAGGCTGCTGTCATCAGCCATCAGCACGCTACTGTCTCTGCGAGAGACGGTGACGCCGCGTTCAGCCAGAATTTGCACGAGGTCCGGCAGACTGCGGCCGAACATGTGACAGGCACCGACCGTGTTGCTGATGACCGCAGCCGGAAATCGATGGCACTGTTGTGGCTCGGGTGGCGGGCTTTGAGCCGTCACTCTCGCGGGCTGCGACATATGCGGCCAGACCCAGGCCGGACTCCCGCAACAATGACATGACTTATTGTAGCCTCGCGCTGCCTCCCATTTGCGACAGAACGTGCTCGAATGGCGCAGTCGAGACCCGGAAATCGCCACGGAATGGGTTGCTTAGCGCGATGATCAGGATCAGCACCAGCGCGCCGGACGCGGTCAACGCAGCCGACATCGCGAGTTGCATCCGCAAGCTGGGCGCGCCTAGGAACGAACCGAACGCGACTGTCAGAGCCCCGCCGACGATCACCACGAACCAGACGATACCTGGAATGGTGGACTGCGCGGCCAGCAGTCTTTCCTGTCTCGCGTTCCATAGCTTCTCTATGGCCTGGAGCAGAATCGAATCCAGATCGCAATGCGCCCGGCCGGGTGGATCAAGATCAAGAGCCGTCCTGTTCAACGCGCTGAAGTAGACCGAATCTTGATTGACCACACGTCCTTCCGCCTGCTCTGGCCATTCGGCAGTCACAACATGCTGTGCATACCCCACTATCTCGTACCGCATCGCGGACCTCTCCGGATCCGCGAAACCGGCCGAAAGATTGTAGACGTCCCCGATCAGCGCAGCCTCCAAATAGCTGGCCGACTTCGCCCGGTTGAAACCCTCCCATGCGAGCATGGCAACAAACGCCAAAAGCACGCCATATGTGACGCCGATAACGGAGAAGATTGCAGCTGCCACGTCATTGTGACGCCGTCGCACTTCAATCGGCAGCAGCCGGCGCACACAAAGTTCAAGTAGCACAGCACCGACGACAGCCGTGCCCACAAGCAGCACACCGACTGCCCAAATCGGGTACTGATAAACCATATCCGGATTCATGAGAAAGCGCATGCGGAACCTCAACCGATCCGCGTACGTCGCCATCTTCGGAACGCTCGTTGCGAAGATGGCGCGCTCACTGGCGACGGAAAGGCGCGGCTGCTGTCGCAGGAATGATCATACCCGCAGTCGCAATACTGTACCACAGCTGACCTTGTCCTCGCGCTCAAAAGTGATAAGTTTACATCAAACGGCAATCGCGGCTCAGCTCGCGTCCGCTTGGGCGGCAACTTCGAACAAATAACAATCGCGCCAACCGAGGTGGTTCGGGTAGCTCATAGGGAAGGTCAGCGGCCGCCGCCGGTCCGTGGGCGCCCGGGCGGGGTCGGCAACCTTCACGTCGGTCGGGGAACACGACGATCAACCTCCAGAGGTGAGAAGCTCGCCCGAGACCGGCCGAGCGGCTGATTGGGCGACCGCGAGGGTCGGCGCGACGACTCCAATCGCAACAGCCAGCCAATAACGCATGTTATGCTCCCAAATCCGCGGCGACTGGATGGACCTCTGATACGCCCCATCGACCACTGTCACCTGGCATCCTTGTTCGACGAGGACGGGGAGGCGTTACACCTGGTGGGACGAAAAATATCGTCATTGCGCAATGCCGCTAGCAGCAGCGTGCCTCGTAACCCGTTTTCGGAAATCCACGAATATCAGGCATCGCACCCCTGAACTCGGCGAGGTTACCGCCATGCATGACAATCCAGTCCACGCCTTCTTGCGGGTTCTGGGTGGCAACATCCCGGACCAATTCAGCCTTGGCGGGTTTCGCTGGCTCGAGGTCACGCCCTTTTTTCGCGCCTCTCATCGGCGGACTCGCCATCGCCTATACCACCTAGCACCCGGATTCGACCCAGCGCACCCCCGCAGGTCGGAGCATCCACGCAATACGGCTAGTCGTCGCCGGCACGTGGTCTCTCGGCGCACTGTGAGAGCTGCCTCTGCTGATATGTCCAGGGTTCAAGTATTGGCTAGAGATCGACGGGCGCCGCATCGCAGCCCGGGCAACATTCCGGGCAGCGGGGCCAGCGGCGTCATCGGCTGCAAAGTGGCTGGGACGGGCTGCAGACAAATCCGGTCGGGTCGTTGTCGTTGGCAAGCTTGCGGTTCCTGACCGTGTCGGCGTCTTCGCGATCGGCGACAGAGCCGCCGCGAACGGGTGGGCGGGTGCCCGCGTCCCGGCGCTGGCGCCTGAGGCAAAGCAATCAAGGGCGGTACGTCGCCAACGTGACTCGCGCAGCAATCAAGGCGCATCCGGCGCCCGAGGCCTTCCAGCGCCGTCACTATGGCAATCTCCCCACCATTGACGCATCGCTTCGGTCGCGGAAGTGCGTTGGCTTGGTTATCGGGCGCGCCCACGTGGCGGCACTAGGGCCTCGCCCATGCGTTGCTTCTCACGGGCGAACGCAATCGCGGCACCATGGCGCGGAAGTGGCCTTGTACCCACCTAACCCGCTGGCGTGGCACCCGCCTTATCACCGGAAATGCCCTGGATGCCTGAGCAACCCACCCCGGGGCCGCGGGCTTCTCCGGTTGCCATCTTTGTTCACAGCTCTGGTAATTCTGGTCCATGTGTTCTAAAATCGCAAAGGCTAGACGTGCCACCTGAGGCCACCGCCTTAGATGTCTCCCCAACTGGAGGGCGGGACGAATCATCGTGGTTATTGTCACTATAGAAACAACACCGTGGAGATATGCCAGAATACCCACATAGCGGAACGATCGCCTCGTGGTCGGCTGGTGAACAGCGGCCCAGATCGGTGAACGCTGTCGATTCGGCCCTGTTCGAGCTGCCTTCTGGAGGCTGGATTTTCAGCACTCCATCGTCCAGGCGTGTAACCCGACTCGCATCGGCGTCGAATATGCTGTGCGAAGCTGGCGGGACGAGCACGCATCGAGCGTGGGCGCTGGTGAATCGGGCCGGTCTTGATTGGCCGCGACCGTGACCGCCAAGCCCGACGATGCGCCCGTTCAGGGCTGGGACAGGTTGATGGCCGCGGCGCAGGCGGGAGACGCGAATGCGTACAGAACTTTGCTCGGCGAACTGGTTCCTTGGTTGCGCCGCTACTATGCCAGGCGTCTGCCGCCAGGAATGACCGACGATGCGGTCCAGGATGTGCTGCTGGCGATCCACGAAAAGCGTCATACCTATGATCCGGCGCGACCTTTCGGACCATGGCTCGCTGCAATCGCGCGGTACAAATGGATCGACCGGCTGCGTTCGCTCAAGGCCGAAGCCGCCGAGCCGCTGGACGAGAATATCGGCACACGGGATCATGAGGACGCTGTCATCGCCGGCTCGACGTTCCAGCAGCTGCTGGCCGAGCTCAAGCCCCCGCAGGCCGACGCGATCAGGCTGGTAAAGGTCGAAGGCTACAGCGTCGAGGAGGCTTCCCAGGCGACAGGTCAGTCGATCTCGCTTGTCAAAGTGAATATCCATCGCGGCCTTAAGCGTCTCGCCACCATCATCAGGGCTGCCGATGATGCGGACTGAATCACTGGTCGACCGTCTCATCCAGAATCTTCGGCCGGTGCGTCGACGGAGCACCAAGCGCGATGCTCTGTTCCTGCTGCTTCTCGCCATTGTCGAAGTCGGGGCGTTTCTCGGCATGGGTTTCATGCGTCCGGACATGCCCACGGCGATGGCAGCTCCTTCCTTCTGGTGGAAGCTCACCAGCATGGGACTCATTGCCGTTCTTGGTGCGGGGGTTGCAATCGTTTCGGCCGATCCCGTCCGATCGCCCCGTCGAGGCCTCCGCTGGATACTGGTGTGCGTCATCGCGATCTTCGCCAGCGGTTGGCTGATCGATGCGACCAACAACGGATTTGGCGAGCTCATGCGCCGTCTTGACTGGACGCAAGGCCTGCAATGCCTCTGGAAGATGGTGGCATTATCCATCCCGCCGGCCATCGTCCTGGGCACGCTGATACGGCGTGGGGCTCCCACCGATCGATCTGGGACAGCGCTTGCTGCTGGACTTTCCTCCGCTGCCTGGGGAGCGTTCGTCTTCGTGTTTGCCTGCCCCTCGGACGATCCGCTCTACATTGCGGTTTGGTACACGGTCGGATGTTCGATCGTGACCGTACTGGGGCGGGCGATTTTGATGCGGCTCTCGCGATGGTGACGCTGCGGCCTTCATCCGACCCGAATGCCCTCCAGTACTTCCTGGTAACCGCCATTTACGTGTCACGATCTGTAGAGAGATCGAGTTCATGAACCAAACAGGAAACACGACAGCCGATCTCACCCTATCGCCACGACGCGCGGGGCGCCGGCTTCATCCCTTGCCCATCAGGATTATGCACTGGGTCAACGCCGTGGCTATGCTCGTCATGATCACATCGGGCTGGGGCATCTACAATGACGACGTGATCATCCGCGGCTTCCACTTCGGCTCGTTCTGGCGCCTCGGGGACTGGGCGGCGTGGAGCCTCAACTGGCACTTCGCCGGCATGTGGTTGCTTGTCATCAACGGCCTGATCTATCTCACCTATGGATTTGTCACTGGCCGATTCCGCGAGAAACTGCTGCCGATCCGGCCATCCGACATCGTACAGACCGTCGTTGACACGTTGCATTTCAAGATCGCGCACGAAGACATCACCGTCTACAATGCGGTTCAGAAGCTACTCTACATAATCGTCATCCTCGCCGGCGTCACGCAGGTGGTTACCGGACTCGCCATCTGGAAACCTGTGCAATTCTCTGGCCTGGTTTCGTTGCTTGGCGGTTTCCAGACCGCACGGGTGCTGCATTTCGTCGGGATGGCGGTGATCGTCGGCTTTTTGATCGTCCATGTGGCGCTTGCGCTGCTCGTCCCGAAAACCTTGTGGGCGATGATTGCCGGCGGCCCACCTGTTGCGAGACGCGGGCACCGCGAAGACCGCAACGCCCAGCAAGGACACCCGGCATGAGATCGCTGTTCCGACCCGACGCCGTCCCGGAGGCGGCGGTGCTTGACGATCACAAGCTGCTCATCCGCTCCTTGGAGCGGCGCGGGCTGATCCGTGGCGGACTCTCCCTCGGTGCACTCGGCATGTTGACCGGATGCGATGTCAAGCGTCCAGAAGCTGTCGAATCCGCTCTGCTCGCGATCTCCCGACTAAACGACAACGTGCAGGCGTTGCTGTTCGATCCGAACAAGCTGGCGCCGACCTATCCCGCCTCGATGATTCTGCGTCCGCCCAAGTTTAACGCTTACTACGACGTGATGGATGTGAAGCCGGTGAACGGTGAAACATGGCGCCTTGAGGTGTCAGGCCTCGTTGCCGACAAACGGGCCTGGACACTCAAAGACCTGCGCGCTCTCCCACAGACCTCGATGGTCATCAAGCATATCTGCGTCGAGGGCTGGAGCTATATCGGCGGCTGGAGCGGACCCACGCTGCGAAGCTTCCTGGAACGCGTCGGCGCGGACCTGCGCGCCAAATACGTCGCGTTCAAGACCGCCGACGACTATCCGAGCAGTATCGATATGGCGACGGCGCTGCATCCCCAGACTTTGCTGGCGACCCAGTATGGCAGCGACACGTTGGCTGATCCGTTCGGATACCCGATGCGGCTGCGCACGGCGACCAAACTCGGATACAAAAATCCCAAGTGGGTCACTGCCATCGAGGTTACCAACACGTATCCAGGCGGATATTGGGAAGCGAAGGGCTTCCCTTGGTTTGCCGGCCTATGAAACGCACGGTACCGATCGCCATCCTGCT
>JASHVB010000037.1 GCA_030039695.1 Acetobacteraceae bacterium | reverse complement strand
CGACTTCACGGCCAATATCATCCGCGACACGTTCCGCGTGTTGCTGCAGATGTCGGTGGTGCTGACGTTCGGCGCATCACTGCCCGTGGTGAAAATGGGCCGCATGGCGGGACAGTTCGCCAAGCCGCGTTCATCCGACACGGAAACGCAGGGTCGCGTCACCTTGCCGTCCTACCGTGGCGACATGGTCAATGGGCCGGAGTTCACCGCGGAAGCTCGCACCCCCGATCCGGCGCGCATCGAGTTCGGCTATTTCCAGTCCGCCAGCACGCTGAACCTGCTGCGCGCTTTCGCGTCGGGCGGCTACGCCGACTTGCACGAAGTGCATCGCTGGAACCTCGATTTCGTCGAGCGCTCGCCGCTCGCTGGCCGTTACGCCGACCTGGCGAACCGCATCGACGAGACGCTGTCGTTCATGACAGCGTGCGGCATGACGAGCGAGACCACGCGCGACATGCGCGAGACGGATTTCTATATTAGCCACGAGGCGCTTCTGCTGCCTTACGAGCAAGCGATGACGCGCGTCGATTCCACCACCGGCGACTGGTACGGCTGCAGCGCGCATTTCCTGTGGATCGGCGATCGCACACGCCAACCGGAGGGTGCGCATGTCGAGTTCATGCGCGGCATCAAGAACCCAATCGGCATGAAGGTCGGCCCGACACAGGAACCCGGAGATTTGCTGCGCATCCTCGACACCTTGAACCCGGACAACGAGCCAGGCCGCATCACCCTGATCATCCGCATGGGCGCCGACAAGGTGGAAACGAAGCTGCCGCCACTTATCCGCGCGGTGGAACGCGAAGGCCACAAAGTAGTGTGGCTGTGCGATGCGATGCACGGCAACACCGTCACCACCGTCGCCAACAAACTGAAGACGCGGAACTTCGACGCGATCCTGTCGGAGGTACGCAGCTTCTTCGACATCCATGCCACGGAAGGCACCTGGGCCGGCGGCGTGCACGTGGAAATGACGGGTCAGGACGTCACCGAATGCACTGGCGGCGCGCACCGGTTGACCGAGGCCGACCTGACCGAACGCTATGAGACGTTCTGCGATCCGCGGTTGAATGCGGAACAGTCGCTGGAGCTCGCGTTCCTCGTTGCGGAAGAACTGAAGCAGCGCCGCGTGCCCTCGGCGCCGATGCGGGCCGCCGCGCAGTAGACGCTATGCCGGCGGACCATCCAGGGGACAGGCTCGACCTTGCCGCCGATATCGCGGCACGAGTTGACACGTATTTCAACCGCACCAAGCAGATCGCCGCGCGGTTCGGCGACAAGCGCGTGACTTACGCGATCTTTCTCCGCCCGCCGGTGATCTCAGCACCACGGCTGATGACTGAATGGCTGGAGACGGTCGCCGCCGCGCGCCGCACACGCATCGACGTGGACCTGATGTATCCTGAAGGCAGTTGGGTCGGTGCCGGCGAACCGCTCTGCTATATCACCGGCAGCTTCGTGCAGTTGTCGGATCTCGAAACGATCCTGTTGCAGAAGATCGGGCCGAGCTGCGTCGCCGCGCACAACGCCTACCAGATGTGCCTTGCGTTGCCATACGCCGGGTTCCTGGCAATGGAGGCACGCCACTGCGCTGGCGCAGAAATGCAGGACATGATGGCGTACGCCGCCGCGGTCGGCAGCGATTCAGCGAAACGCGAGGGAGCAAAGGGCTTCATCGGCAACGCCAATGACGGCACGGCGCACTGGTTCGGCGCGCCACATGGCTTTGGCACGATGCCGCATTCACTGATCGGCTATGCGGGATCAACCGTGCGCGCCGCCGAGATGTTCCGTGAGACGTTTCCGGACGAGCCGATGACCGTGCTGGTCGATTATTTTGGGCGGGAGATCACGGACGCGCTGGCCGTGTGCAAGCGCTTTCCCGACCTTGCAGCGGCGGGTCAGTTGTCGTTCCGGCTCGACACACATGGCGGGCGCTTCCTGGAACGGCTCGACCCCGCGGAGAGCTACGCCGTGCTGGAACGCCACGCCCCGGGCGCGATCCGGCGCTATCGAAGCGAGACGGAATTGCGTTTCCTGGTCGGCACCGGCGTGTCCGCTGCGGCGGTCTGGTACACGCGCGAGGCCCTCAACGCCGCCGGCTATCCGAATGTACGCATCGTCGTCTCGTCCGGTTTCGGGGTCGAGAAATGCCGGGTCATGGCGGATGCCAAGGCGCCGATCGATGTGGTCGGCACCGGCAGCTTCATTCCGGATTCCTGGCATGAGACCTACGCGACCGCTGATATCGTCGAATATGACGGCGTCCCGATGGTGAAAGTTGGGCGTGAATTCCTACTCCGCCGCAACGGTACGCGGCGTCGCAACGCTGGCAATCGCAGCGCCGGACCATGATATTTCTGAGACAGGACTAGTTGCCGCATAATACGGAATCATGTTCGCGGTTGCGTGATAATGCCGAGGGGTTCTTGCCTCCCGATGCCGTGAGGGCGTAGGACAACGGGTAGCGCAGTTCGGCTCGAATTGCGCATGACCAACGGCAATCGCAATATGGACGGCGGTCGGCCGGCCAATTCAACTCGAGAAGCCGACAGATGAGCGTGCGACGGCACCTTATCCTGCTTGCCGCGATGTGCATGCTTCCGGCCATTGTGCTGCTGGCAAGCACACAGTTGGAACTGCGTCGTGCGCACCAAGCTGAAGTCCGCCGTGACATCTACGGCCTGGCGCAGTCGGAAGCTGGCGAGGTAAAGACAGTCGTCAGCGGCGCACGGCAGTTCCTCACAGCACTGGCGCAGGCGCCGGCGGTTCGCGAGCACAACGACCTATATTGCTCGGCCATATTGGAGAATTTGAAGAACGACTACCCAAGCTACGCGAGCATCGTCGCCGATGATTCCTCGGGTCGGTCGTTCTGCAGCAGCGCTCCCGGCCGCGTGGTGTACGACAACCAGAACCCGGCATTCCTCGCTGCCCTGAAGTCACGGCGATTCGCGGTTGGCCAATACGCCGTGTCACCACTGACCGCCTCACCTGTTCTGCCGGTAGCGGAGCCGGTGATCACGCCGGATGACCGCCTGCTTGGCGTGCTCGTGCTGTCCATCGACCTGCGCTGGTTGGCCCAGGACCTGCAAACAAAATTGCCCCCGGGCACAGGATTGACGGTCGCCGATCGCAATGAGGCGGTTCTGGTGCGCGTTCCCGCCGGGCAGACCATGATTGGAGGGCATTTGCCGGCAGGATACCTCGATATCGCGCGATCTCCTGGAACGATGGCCGCGGACATCGTGGGTCCCGATGGCGCGATGGAGGTCACCGCCGATGCCGTTGCCGGACGGCCCGAATACGGTCTGGACGTGATCGCCACCCGCAACAAACTTGCGGCGTTCACCGCGCTGAACCAGACGACCCGCGATGGCATTGTCGTGATCGTCGTCGGTCTCGTCCTCGGGCTGGCAATGGCAGTCGGCATGGCGCGGCGTTTCATCCAGGTACCGATCAAGGAGTTGCTTGCCACCGCTGACCGTTTGCGGAAGGGCGACTACCGGCGACGCACCACGTTGGTCGGGGAACGATCGGAACTCGGTCGACTCGGCGGTGCGTTAAACGCGCTGGCGACGGCACTGCAGGAGCGTGAGCATGACCGTGACAGTGCCGAGCAGCGGTTGTTGCAGCTTGCGGCTACTCTGGAACAAAGGGTGGAAGAGCGCACCCAAGAGCTGGCAACGACGAATGCAACACTCGTGCAGGCACAAAAGCTGGATGCGATCGGTCAGCTCACCGGCGGCGTCGCGCACGATTTCAACAACCTGTTGGCGGCGATCCTGGGGTCGTTGGAACTTGCGCTGAAGCGCACCGACGATCCCGCGCAGAAGCGGCTGCTGACGGTGGCGGAGCGGGCCGCCGAACGTGGTGCCAAACTGACCGCACACATGCTGGCCTTTTCCCGGAAGCAGGATCTGGTGTTGCAGCCGGTTGCCGCGAACGACGTCATTGCCGGGATGACAGAATTGTTGCGGCGGGCGATCGGATCAATGGTGCGGGTCGAACATGACCTCGACGTCCAGCTGTGGCCGGCACTTGCGGACCCAGTGCAATTGGAGGTCGCCCTGCTGAACCTCGCCCTGAATGCGCGCGATGCGATGCCAGACGGCGGCACATTGACCTTTCGCACACGCAACGTCACCACCACCGAAGAAGCGGAGCACCGCGCCGCCTTGGCGCCCGGCGAGTACGCGATGATCACGGTGAGCGACACCGGCGCGGGGATGCCGGAAGAGGTGCAGTCCAAGGCGTTCGAACCGTTCTTCACCACCAAGGGGCCAGGCAAGGGCACCGGCCTCGGTCTGTCCATGGTGTACGGATTTGCCCGGCAGGCAGGTGGCACCGTGACAATCGACAGCCGTTGCGGTGCAGGAACAGCAATCAGTCTGTACCTGCCGCGTGCCACAGCGGTGGCGGACAACGCCCGGGCCGCCGCAGCGCTCGGCGGCCGCATGAAGCGCCTACGTGTCCTGGTGGTGGACGACGATCCACATGTCCGGGCCACGACCGCGGACATGCTGCGGGAGTTGGGCCACGAAGTGCGCGAAGCTGCCAACGGATACGATGCGTTGGACTTGCTGCGCGACACGCCGGACTGCGACCTGATGATAGCCGACTACGTCATGCCACAAATGACCGGATTGCAGCTCGCGGACAATGTGCGGGCGAGATTCCCCGGCGTCTCGGTGCTGTTGACGACCGGATATGCGGAAAGTGCGATACGTCAAGCCTGGGCCGAGCGGGGCTACCATTCATTGCAAAAGCCGTTTCATTCAGAAGAACTCGCTACCGCGCTGCAGAACGTAATGGCTTTTGTGGACACCGAGCGATGATCCGGCGGTTTGACATGCTGATGTTCTCCCCGCGTTGCTTCCGCGTCGCCGCGTGGCTAGGGTCCGCCCATGACAGGGGGACTCGCTTCACGCACGCGTGAGCTTCCATGAGCGATCTTTTCGCTCCGGAAGGGGGGTGGTGCGTACGCATACTCGATCTTTCGGGTGGTGCGCAGGACAACATTGTCGAGGAGATTGGCGGCTTTCCCACGCTGATGCAGGCGAACGAGTTCGCGCGCCGTTACGTGCGCGACTCTGTTGAGCATGCGCGCGGGCCCGGCATGACGGCAAAGGAAGTGCTCGAGACGTGGTTCGCGTTCGGCGAGGACGCCGAAGTCGTCGATGCGGCCGAAGCCGGCTGGCGCAGCGGGACTGAATTGGGGGATTTCGTCGACCGTCCGGCCAGTGCCGAGGAACGTGACTGGCGCGCGCTGGACCCGCGGCGCGACGAGCTTGATGGCGAGCCGGAAGAATGATGCGTACCCGTTTCGCACCACCACTCAGCGGTCATCTCTCGGTCGCAAACGCCCGTATTGCGTTGGCGAATTTCCTGCACGCACGGCGGAATGGGGGGCGCATCACGCTACAGCTGGGCGACCTTGATCGCGAGCACGCGAGGCCGGAGCTGATCGACGCGATCGTCGCCGATCTGCGCTGGCTCGGCATCGAATGCGACGATGTCGTGCGCCAGTCGGAGAGTGTGGATCGATATGCCGAGGCCATCGAGCGTCTGAAGCAGTCCGGCCGGCTGTATCCGTGCTTCGAATCGGAAGAGGAGCTGCGCGCGAAGCGTGAGCAGCAGCGCAAACGCGGAGAAGCCGTGATTTACGACCGGGCCATGCTGCAGCTCACGGGGGTGCAGCGCGCCAAGGCGGAATCGTCGGGCAAACGTCCGTACTGGCGGTTCCGGCTGTCCGACGGTGAGGCTGCCTGGGACGACATGGTGTTAGGCCGCCGGTCGGTAACGTTGTCGGCGGTGTCGGATCCCGTGGTCGTTGGTGCCGATGCCACGCCGTTCCCGGTGCTGACGGCAGTGATCGACGATCTCGCGGCGGGCGTTACGGATCTGGTACGCAACGAAAGCCAGCTGACGGCCACCGGCGTCGGGCTCGACATCATGTCGGCGCTGCGTGAGGCGCCATCGCGTCTACGCCTTGCACATCTGCCGCCGGTGACCGACGCGGGGGAGGGCCGGATCGCGCGGCGAGTGGATGCACGCACGCTCCGCAGTGTGCGGCGCGATGGGGTCGAACCACGCGCGTTGGCGTCCTACATCGCGCGGATCGGCACATCATTGCCGATCGAGGCTTTGCCGCTGGCGCGGCTGGCCGAGACATTCGACATCACGGCCTTTCCGACCAAGCCACTGCGCTTTGAGGCCGCGGCGATGCTCGCGCTGAACCGTCACGTGTTGAGCGAAACCAATTTCGCAGCGGTTGCGGCCCGTCTGCCCAGCGGCGCAACCGAGGCGTTCTGGCTCGCGGTGCGCGACAATCTCGATCTGCTGAGCGAAGCGCGCGGCTGGTGGGATGTGGTTGCCGGAACGATCGTGCCGCCGGAAATCGAGGAGCGCGATCTGCTGATGACCGCGCTCGAACTGCTACCGCCAGAGCCCTGGCACGGTGGCGTGTGGCGGGACTGGACCGAGGCGCTGGCGAGCGCGACCGGCCGCAATGATGGCTCTCTGGCCGAGCCACTGCGCCTGGCATTGACAGGCGAGGACCGTGGGCCGGAGCTGTGCAATCTGCTACCGCTGATCGGTCGCGCCCGAGCGGCGAACAGGCTGCAGGTGGCCGCTGGATAGGGGTGGCAACCAAGGCGGTTCGCCGCAATTCTGCCGGCACATCAGCTGCCGTCGGGGCCGTCCACCCAGCATGGCGAGGAGTGTTGCGGCGACGCAATTCCCGACCGGAGATCGATCCGTCGCTGCGGTCCGCGCAATGACAGGAAAAGGAGGAGGACACCAGCCGTGCCGGACCCCAGCGAATTCGATTTCATCATTGTCGGGGCCGGTTCGGCCGGCTGCGTCCTCGCCAACCGGCTCACGGCGGACGCCAGGAACACGGTGCTGCTGCTAGAGGCGGGCGGTAAGGACAGTGATCCGTGGATTCACATCCCCGCTGGTTTCTACCGCAATATCTACAATCCAAAGGTCGCCTGGTACTTCGAAACCGAGCCGGTGCCAGAGATGCATAATCGCCGCATTTCCTGGCCGCGCGGTAAGGTATTAGGCGGATCGTCGTCAATCAACGGATTGATTTACATTCGCGGCCAGCGCCAGGACTTCGATCTGTGGCGGCAGCTCGGCAACGCGGGCTGGTCGTATGACGATGTGCTGCCGTATTTCCGCAAGGCGGAAAACCAGGAGCATGGCGCGGATGAATTCCACGGTGCCGACGGCCCGCTGAGCGTGTCCGATCTGCGCACCGATCATCCGTTGCACGAGGCGTTCATCGCGGGTGCACAGGAAGTTGGTTACCCCTATAACCGCGACTTCAACGGCGCCGAGCAGGAGGGCGTCGGGCCTTTGCAATTGACGGTGCATGGCCGGCGCCGGTGCTCCGCCGCGGCCGGCTATCTGCGTCCGGCGATGAAGCGCCCGAATCTGCGCGTCGAAGTCCGTGCGTTGACGCACCGCGTCGTGATGGAAGGAAAGCGTGCCGTCGGCATCGAGTACCTGCAGCATGGCACAAGGCACCAGGCGCGGGCGCGGCGCGAGGTGATCCTGTGCGGTGGCTCCATCAACTCACCGCAAATCTTGCAACTGTCGGGCATTGGCCCGGGTGCGCTGCTGCAATCACTCGGACTGCCGGTGGTGCACGATCTGCCCGGTGTCGGTGAGAATCTGCAGGACCATATCGGCGGCCGCATTATTTATCGGTGCAAACCCAGCGTGTCGACGATGAATGAGGTGTACCATAACTGGTTGCG
>JASHVB010000356.1 GCA_030039695.1 Acetobacteraceae bacterium | reverse complement strand
AGGCGCATGCGGTGGAGCGCTTCAACGATGTCCGCCGGGGGGGACTGGGGCGCGTCATGGGGCACGGGCGTGTTCCCGTCGCAGATCCCCGGTGCGAGAGGGCTGGTCCGCCACCGAGCGGGCTAGCCGATGAACGCAGATGGGCGCCGATGTGACCCCGGACAGCACGCTGGCGCCGCGTCGCATAAATCGGGTCGGGTTATTCGCGGTACCCGGGCCGGACGGGTGATGGCCCGGACGCGCCCATCGGCGTTCATCGGCGTCGGAAATTCTTTGCGTTGCCGGGCGGTGCGCCGCGCGTCGATGTTTTCCGCGATCGGTTCGTTCGCTCGAAATCATGGCCGCGATCGCTGCGGCGGTGCGCGCCTTGCAACGACAGACGGCACAGGTTCGGCGCATCCATGGGCGCATGCGCACGATCTTGGCAACCACGCCGGCAACGGCAAGACCTGCCCTGCGCCGGTTTCCCTTACCCACAGCCTCGGCCTACGCTCCCCGCAAACGAAAGGAGCGATTGTCCATGGAGTTCGGCATCTTTCACGAGTTTCCGTCCCTGCCCGGGCAGCCGGACGCGCAGGCGTTCGCCCAGGCTTTCGATATCGTGGAGGGCGCCGAGCGGTGGGGCCTCGATGCGATCTGGCTGGCAGAGCTGCATTTCGATCCAGAGCGCTCGGTGCTGTCATCGCCGATGTGCATCGCGAGCGCGGTCGCCGCGCGCACCAGCCGCATCAAAATCGGCGTTGCCGTGCAGGTGCTCCCCCTCTGCAACCCGCTGCGCATCGCCGAGGAGGCAGCGACGGTGGACCAGATCAGCCACGGACGTCTGATCTTCGGCGTCGGCCGCAGCGGTGTGGCGAAGACCTATGAGGCGTACGGCGTGCCCTATGGAGAAAGCCGCGAGCGCTTCGCGGAGACGCTGGAGATCATCGTTAGGGCTTGGTCCGAGCCGGTCGTGTCTTATTCGGGACAGTTCCATAGCTTTCAGGACGTGACGGTCACGCCGCAGCCGTTCCAGAGGCCGCTGCCGCCGATCCGTGTTGCTGCGACCAGCCCGGACACCTACACGACATGCGGACGTCAGGGGCTGCCGATCTTCCTCGCGGTGCGGCACGAGGACGCGCGGATGTTTGCGCCGCAGATCGCGGCGTATCGCGCGGCGTGGCGCGCCGCGGGGCATGCCGGTGACGGCAAGGTGTTCCTGCGCGCCCCGGGCTATCTGGCGGAGACGGAGGCCGAGGCAAGGCGCGATGCCGAGCCGAGCCTGATGCATTATTTCCATGCGCAGTCGAAACTGCTGGCGGATTCGGCAGGGCGCGCAGGCGTCGACGCGGCGGACCGACGGTTCAAGACGGCCGAGCGACTGGCAACGATCACGTACGAAGAGACCCTGCGTGGGTCCGTGTTCATCGGAACGCCCGACAGTGTCAGTGCGCAGATCGCTGCGCTGCGCGACGATTTGGCGCTGGATGGCGTGCTGATCGAGCTGAATGCGGGCGGAAAGATCCCGCATGAGGGAGTGATGTCGGCGACACGGCTGCTCTGCCAGAAGGTGCAGCCGCGCTTCCATTGATGACACCAACCTCTCCCGCTGCGCGGGAGAGGATGTAGTTCATTACGTATTCATCGCGTCGAAGAAGTCATTGTTGGTCTTGCTGTACTTCAGTTTGTCCAGCAGGAATTCCATCGCATCCACGGTGCCCATCGGATTCAGAATCCGTCGCAACACCCACATTTTCGACAGCGTTCCCTTCTCCACCAGAAGCTCTTCCTTCCGCGTGCCGCTCTTGGTGATGTCGATGGCCGGGAACGTCCGCTTATCGGACAACTTGCGGTCCAGAATGATTTCCGAGTTGCCGGTACCTTTGAACTCTTCGAAGATCACTTCGTCCATGCGGCTGCCGGTATCGACCAGGGCCGTCGCGATGATCGTCAGGCTCCCGCCTTCCTCAATGTTGCGCGCAGCACCAAAGAACCGCTTCGGCCGCTGTAGCGCGTTGGCATCCACGCCGCCGGTCAGCACCTTGCCCGACGACGGCACGACGGTGTTATAGGCTCGCGCCAGGCGTGTGATCGAATCCAGTAGAATCACCACGTCCCGCTTGTGCTCCACCAGGCGCTTTGCCTTCTCCAGTACCATCTCCGTGACCTGCACGTGACGCGTCGCGGGCTCGTCGAAGGTGGAGCTGATCACCTCGCCCTTCACGCTACGCGCCATGTCGGTGACCTCCTCGGGCCGCTCGTCGATCAGCAGCACGATCAGGAACACTTCCGGATGGTTGGTGGCGATGGCGGTGGCAATGTTCTGCAGCATCACCGTCTTGCCGGTACGTGGTGGCGCGACGATCAGGGCACGCTGGCCTTTGCCGATCGGGCTGATCAGGTCGATGACGCGGGGGGTGTAATCCTTGGTCGGTCCCTTCGCGACCGACTGGAAGTTCTCCACCTCCATGACCAGACGCTGATCGGGATAGAGCGGTGTGAGGTTGTCGAAGTTGATGCGGTGCCGCACGGCTTCCGGCGGCTCAAAATTGACTGTATCGACCTTCAGCAGCGCGAAGTAGCGCTCGCCGTCCTTGGGCGCGCGGATCTGACCTTCGACGGTGTCGCCCGTGCGCAGACCGAAGCGCCGCACTTGGTTGGGACTGACATAAATATCGTCGGGGCCGGGCAGGTAGTTGGCTTCCGGACTGCGCAGAAAGCCGAAGCCGTCGGGTAGGATTTCCAGCGTTCCTTCGCCGTGGATGGCTTGGTCGTTCTCGGCGAGATTTTTCAGGATCGCGAACATCATGTCCTGCTTGCGCAGGGAGGAAGCGTTCTCGATTTGTAATGATTCGGCGAAGCTCAACAGGTCGGAGGGTGATTTCGCCTTCAGTTCGGCCAGATGCATTGGGATGCCTCAAGGTAGATACGCGGACGAGACACGGGCAGAGCGCCCAGAGGGTCTAGCCGCGCACCCGGGGCGGATGATTGGCGGCGTCTCGTCTGGTTGGTGAGTTCGGAGGCGGCTGAGCGACGCCACCAGGTCAGGAGGGACGGCCACAAACTAGGGGATCCGGCACCTTTCCGTCAACCGTGAGGTGGCGGCGGGCGGCGCGGATGTCAAGGGGGTCAGAACGGGCGCACGATCACCATGACGACGATTACCAGCAGCAGCAGGGTCGGCACCTCATTGGCC
>JASHVB010000355.1 GCA_030039695.1 Acetobacteraceae bacterium | reverse complement strand
CCGCGCGCAGCGGCGGATCGATGTCGTCCGTGTCGAGATGCCGGCCAATCTCGATAAGGTTCAACGTTCGTGTTTCTGGCGGCGCCAGGTCCGGCCGGGTCAGCTTTGCTACGCTCTTGGGAAACGAGTTGCCAGCGCCCAGCACGATGCCGTGCCCCTTGCCCAGCTTGCCGAGCAGTGCCGGCAGAGCGATCGCGGCGCGGATGCCGCTGCCGCCGTTGCGGCCGCGTTCCAGACCGTTGCCGGGAGCAAGAACCAGCGGATCGGCCTCGGCCAGCCAGCGCGCGAACGTGACGATGTCCCGCGCCGGTACGCCGCATAGGTCGGCGGCACGCGCCGCCGGCCATTCGCGAGCCAGCGCCATGAACTCCGCCGCACCGAGGACATGCTGCGCGACGAACGCCGCATCAAATGCGCCTGCCCGCTCCAACTCTGTGGCAACCGCCCAGGCCAGCACCGTGTCTGTTCCGGGCATCGGCTGTAAGTGCAGATCCGCTTGTTCGGCGATCTTGGTGCGGAACGGATCGACCACCGCGAGCCGTCCGCCCCGGCGCTTTGCCTTGCGGACGCAGCGCACCAGATGCAGGTTCGTGACGGTGGCGTTGTTGCCCCACAGGACATTCAGCGCCGCGGTTTCCGCAATCTCGGGCGGCGCGCCGGCGACCGCGCCATAGGTGCCAGCCCAGGCCTCACTGCGCACGCCGCCGCATAGGGAGCGACGATAAACCTTGCTGGCGCCAAGCCGATGAAAGAACCGCAGCGACATGCTGTCGCCGGACAGGAAGCCGTGCGGACCGGCGTAGTTCAGCGGGGTCACCGCTTGCGGCCCCCAGCGGTTGATCACTTCGGCCACGCGCGCGTGGATTTCGTCCAGTGCTTCGTCCCACGAAATGCGCGTGAACTCTCCGGCGCCTTTCGCGCCGGTGCGGCGCAGCGGGTGCAGCAGGCGATGTGGTCCGTGTACGAACGCCGCCATATCCTGTGCGACCTTGTTGCAAATCACGCCGGCGGTGTAGGCCAGCGCCTCGGAGCCGCGCACCCTGGTGATGCGGCCGTCCTCGACGGTGACGCTCAGACTGCAAGTGTCGGGACAGTCGAGCGTGCAGACGCTCGGGTAAACATCGAGAGGCATTACGGACTCCTCCTACGACGGCCTGGAGATTAGCCGCCGTCACGGGTCGCGCCGCAAGGCCGATCTGAGGTGGCGGGATCAGACCAAGTTCGACGGGTCATGGCCGGCCCGCCCCTGTGTCAATGTGAGACGCGGAGCGCCGAAGCAATCTCCTGCGAAGGAATGCTTCGGCCCCTCAGGTCTCGCAATGGAATAAGGTGGGCGCACACCCCACCAACGCGGCACCCTCAGAACCACGACGCCTTGTCGACCACGTTGCGAAGCGCGGTCCCCGTCGCAAACCCCTGGCAGTTGTCCAGCATGATCTGAAACCGCCGATCGTTCAGATAGGGACCGTAGCCCGCCATGTGCGGCGTCATCAGCACATTCGGCATCGTCCACAGCGGATGATCCTCCGGCAGCGGCTCTTGCTCATAGACATCCAGCGCGGCTCCGGCAATTTCTCCGGCGCGCAATGCCGCAACCAGATCAGCCAGCTTCGTCGTCATGCCACGGCCAATGTTGATGAAGAACGCGCTCTTCTTCATCTGCTGAAACCGGGAGCGATGGAAGAACCCTTCTGTCGCCGGCGTATGCGGTACCGTGAGGATGACGAAATCCGCGCGCGGCAGCAGCGAGTCCAGCGCGTCGGCTTTGTGCAACTCCGCCACGCCAGGCGGCGCCTCCATCCGCCGCGCATCGGTAGCAATCACCCGCATACCAAAGGCCGCAGCCAGCCGGGCGGCCTCAGCGCCGATGCCGCCGACACCGACAATCAGCGCCGTTGCCTCCGGCAGATGCACGACGCCCAGGTCCTCGCTGGGTTTTTTCCACTCGCGACGCAATTGCTGCGGGATGTAGACATGCAGCCCGCGTGCGAAGGCCAGCACGAACGCCATGATGTGCGTGCTGATATGGTCGTTGAAAATCTCGCGGAAATTGGTGACCGTGAGGGGATGTGCGATCAACTCCGGATAGTAGTAACCGGCGGCCGGTGCTGCCTGTGGTGCCTGCAGCCAGCGCAGCCGCGTCGCCTTCGCCAGCAATTCGCGCGGAAGATGGCCGAAAGCCGCCTCGGCATCGACGATTTCGCGCGCAGCCGTTTCAGCGTCCTCGGCGACAACGACGCGCACCTCGGGGACTTGCGCCGCCAGGCGTTGCGCCCAGTCGCGCGTGATCGCGGTCTGCGGCGGCAGCATCACGAACTTGAACGTGTTGGGCGTCGGCATGGCTTGTGCTTCCTTCCTGCGCTGGGACCCTCTCCCGACGGGAGAACAGGGGTTGTACACTGACCGATCAGGACTGACGAAGGATCGACAGATGACCAGCTTTGGCCGCTATCGCATCGGCTTCGACATCGGCGGCACGTTCACCGACTTCATTCTTCTGGACACGGAACGCTCGGAAATCCGCCTGCACAAGTGCCTGACCACGCCGCGTGACCCTTCCGTCGGCGCGTTGGAAGGTCTGAACGAGCTACTGTCCGCCGCCGGGCTGACCTTTGCCGACGTTGCCGATGCTGTTCACGGCACGACGCTGGCCACCAACACGCTGATTGAGCGCACTGGCGCGCGGCTTGGCCTCATCACCACGCGCGGCTTCCGCGACATCCTGGAGATGGGCACCGAGCAACGCTACGACATCTACGACTTGTTTTTGAAGTTTCCCGATCCGCTGGTGCCACGCCGGCATCGGCGTGAGGTGAATGAACGGGTGGATCGCGACGGCAACGTGCTCAGGCCGCTCGATCCCGCCGAGCTTCGTGCCGCCGCACTGCGGTTGCGTTCTGAGGGCGTTGAGGCGGTGGCGATCTGCTTCCTGCATTCTTATCGCAACGCGGCGCACGAGCGTGCGGCGGCGGAGATCGTGCGTGCCGCCTGTCCCGAGCTCGCCGTGTCGATTTCATCGGAAGTCGTTGCCGAGCTTTGGGAATATCAGCGCTGCGTCACCACCTGCGCTAACGCCTACGTTCAGCCGCTAATGGCGCGCTATCTGGAGAACTTGGAGCGCGAGCTGCGCGCCCGTGGTTTCCGCGGCGAGCTCTACATGATGCACTCGGCCGGCGGGCTGCTCACGGTGGCGAGTGCGCGCGCCTTCCCGATCCGCATGTTGGAAAGCGGCCCCGCCGGGGGTGGCCTGGCCACTGCATTCTTCGGTGCCGCGGCGGGGATGGCGGATGTGATTTCCTTTGACATGGGCGGCACTACGGCGAAGGCCTGCCTGATCGAGGACGGCCGCGCCGAGATTGCGCCGTTGATGGAGGCGGCGCGAGTGCACCGGTTCAAGAAGGGCTCGGGCCTGCCGATCAAAGCGCCGGTGGTCGATATGATCGAAATCGGCGCGGGCGGCGGCTCGATCGCCGCGATCGACGAGGTCGGCCTGCTGCGCGTTGGTCCGCGTTCCGCCGGCGCGGATCCGGGCCCCGCGTGCTACGCCCGAGGCGGCAGCGAGCCAACCGTGACAGACGCCAACCTGCTACTCGGTTATTACGATCCAGGCTTCTTCCTCGGTGGCCGCATGGCGCTGGATGCTGACGCGGCAGAGCGGGCGCTGGCAGGTGTTGGCAACCGGTTGGGGCTGAGCGCCGTGGATACGGCGGCCGGCATCCATCGGCTGGTGACCGAGAACATGGCCGCGGCTGCCCGCATCCACATTGTGGAGAAGGGCAAAGATCCGCGCCGCTACGCGATGGTGGGCTTCGGCGGTGCCGGCCCGGCGCATGCCGCTGAAGTCGCGCGCATCCTGGGCGTGCGGGAGGTGGTGATTCCACCGGCATCGGGCGCGGCCTCGGCGCTGGGCTTCCTCGCGGCTCCGCTGTCGTTCGAACAGGTGCGCAGCTACCCGGTCCGGCTGGATGCGCCGGACGCGGCGGCGGTGATGGACGCGACGTTGCGCGAGTTGGAGCAGGAGGCGCAGGCCTACTTGGTCGCGGCCGGCGTGGCGGCTCAGGAGCTCGTGGCAGAGCGCTCCGCTGACATGCGCCTGGAGGGCCAGATGCACGAGATCAACGTGCCATTGCCGGACGGTGTGATCACCGCCGGGTCGCTGCCGGCGATCCGCGAAGCGTTCGCCCGTGTCTATGCCGCGCGATACATCTCGGTCTATGGCGGCGTCGGCGTGCAGGTGATCTCGTTCCGCGTGCGCTGCCGCGGTCCGTCGCCGCGACTGGCGCTTAGAGAGGCCGGCCCCCGCGCCTGCGGCAGCGCGCTGAAGGGCACACGCCCGGCCTGGTTCGGCGACCGCTTCCTGCAGACGCCGGTCTATGACCGCTACGCGCTGACCCCGGACGCAGCCATTTCCGGCCCGGCGATCATCGAAGAACGCGAGGCCACGACCGTAGTTTTACCCGATGACCGGGTGACAGTAGATGCCAGTGGTTCGCTGCGCATCGCCATTGGCCTGGCCGCCGCGCCAGCTGCGCGAATCACCCCCGACACGCCGATCGAACAGGCCGCGGCGCTGATCGAAGCCGATCCCGTGTCGCTGGAGATTATGTGGAGCCGCCTCGTCACCGTGGTGGAGGAGATGTGGCAGACGATCTGCCGCACAGCCTTCAGCCTGATCGTGTCGGAGGCACAGGATTTCGCGTGCGATCTGCTGGACGCGAACGGTGAATCACTCGCCCATTCGCCGCGCGCTATGCCGGTCTTCAACGTGACTTTGCCGCGCGCGGTGAAGGCGCTGCTGGAAAAATTCCCGGTGGAAACGCTGAAGCCGGGCGACGTGCTGATCACCAATGATCCCTGGCTCTGCGCCGGACACCTATTCGATATCGCCGTCGTTACCCCGGTGTTCCGCAACGGCAAGCTGCTGGCGCTGACCGGCACGGTTGGCCATGTCGGGGATATCGGCGGCACGAAGGACAGCCTGCGCGCGAGGGAGATTTACGAGGAGGGAATCCAGATCCCGCCGATGATGCTGTACCGCGCCGGCGTGCCGAACGACGATCTGCTGACGTTGATTGCCGAGAACGTGCGTAAGCGCGAGGAAGTTCTTGGCGACATCCACTCCTTCGTCGCCGCCAATGCTTTGGGCGCCGAGCGGTTGCTGGCGTTCATGGACGAATACGGCATGCACGATCTGCGCGCACTGGCAGAGGTGGTGCAAGGGCGCGCAGAGGGCGCGGTCCGTGCGGCGATCCGCGCCTTGCCCGACGGTGTTTACACATCGGAAATCTGGAACAACCCGCTGGGCGAAAGGCTGCGGTATCCGGTGAAGATCACCGTCCAAGGCGACGCGATCGAGCTGGATTTCAACGGCGCACCGCCGCAACTCCCGCAGGGCGGGCTTAACTGCACCTACAGCTATACCGCCGCGCACGCCACTTACCCGATGAAGTGTCTGCTGTCCCCGGATGTGCGCGGCAACGCCGGCTGTTACCGCCCGTTTACCGTGAAGGCGCCGGAAGGCAGCGTGTTGAACTGCAACAAGCCCGCCTCCGTGAATTTGCGCACGCGCGTCGGCTGGTATCTCGCGCCGAACATCTTCCGCGCGCTCGCGGATGCCGCGGCCAACAAAGTGCAGGCGGCGACGGGGCTGCCTGTCGCAGTCAATATCTATGGCTGCGATGCGAACGGCAGCGTTTACGCCGACCATTTCTTCATGGGCGCCGGGCAGGGCGGCAGCGCGCACGGCGACGGCAAGTCGGCATTGCTCTATCCGACATCGGCCGCCAACACATCGGTTGAATTGATGGAAACCCGCGCGCCGGTCCTGGTGCTGGAAAAGAGCTTCGTCACCGACAGCGGAGGTGCCGGCAAGCACCGCGGCGGTTGTGGAGTACGCACGCGCCTGCGCAAGCTGTACGATGACGGTCTGCCGATGCTGATGTCGGTCTATCCGGAGGGCGTCGGCGTCACCGTCGAAGGCTTGCACGGCGGCCTGCGCGGCGGCGACGTGCACGGCGTGGTGCTCGATGCAGCGGGCAATGTCGTGCGTGACTGCGGCACCGGCGAACTGGTGACGCTGACCGGAACCGACCGGATCGTCGAAGTTCAGCTGGCCGGCGGCGCCGGCTACGGCGATCCCCGTGCGCGGTCCGCCGCATTGGTGCAACAAGATCTCGCCGAGGGCGTGATCTCGCCCGAAGCCGCGGAGTGCTGTTACGGTGTCGCCCTGACGGCTGGAAAGGCCGCGGAATGATAGGTCATCCGGGATGAGCGAAACGACGCGCGCCTACGCGGCGCGACGGCATCCGCGGTTTCTCGAGCCGGCATCGCTGCTGCTGATCGCACCGCTCTGCGTGATCGGCGCGATCATCGGCGTGCAGCTTATCGTGACGCTCGGCATCACGGCGAACACATCGCTGATTGGTGCGTTGGCGGCCATGGCGCTGGCACGCGTGCCGCTCGCGGCGACGGCACGCTACCGTTCGATCCACGTGCAGAACCTGGCGCAGAGCGCGATCTCCGCCGCGACGTTCGGCGCCGGCAATTCGCTGCTGCTGCCGATCGGCATCCCGTTCGTGCTCGGCCGCATGGACCTCGTGCCGCCAATGTTCGCCGGCGTGTTTCTGGCCATGCTGCTCGACGGCTATCTGCTGTATCGCATGTTCGATTCGGAGGTGTTTCCGGCTACCGGCGCATGGCCGCCGGGCGCAGCCGCGGCCGAAGCAATCCGGGCCGGTGACGAAGGGGGCCGCAAGGCGGTGTTTCTGGTTCTGGGCGTGATCGTCGGCATCCTCGGCAATTGGTTCGCCGCCGTGCCGATGTCGGCGTTCGGCGTGGCGTTCATCGGCAATATCTGGGCGCTGACCATGTTCGGCGTTGGCCTGCTGATCCGCGGCTATTCGACGTTGCTGTTCAACCATCCCTGGCTGGCCGCGGTCATTGCGGGCGGAGATATCAACAAGGCGTATATCCCACACGGGATGATGGTCGGCGCGGGAATTGTCGCCCTGGTGCAGGTGGCGATGATCATCCTGCGTCGCGGTGGCAGACATGAGGGCGCGAGGCGCACACCCACGGAAATGCGGCGTTCGCTGGGTATCGGCATCGCCGGCTATCTGATCATCGCGGTGGTGATCGCGTTGCTCGGCGGTGTGGTCGCAGAGCTTTCAATCCCGATGCTGGTGTTGTTCCTGATCTACGCTGCCTTTGCCGCCCTGGTGCACGAGTTGATCGTCGGGCTGGCAGCGATGCACTCCGGCTGGTTCCCGGCGTTTGCCGTGGCGCTGATCACGCTGGTGATCGGCATGCTGCTTGGGTTTCCACCAATCGCGCTGGCTTTGCTGGTGGGTTTTTCCGCAGCCACCGGGCCGGCTTTCGCCGACATGGGTTATGACCTGAAGGCTGGTTACATGCTGCGGGGCTATGGCGCCGACCCGGCGTTTGAACTGGACGGTCGGCGCCAGCAGCTGCTTGCGGCGATGTTCGCGTTCCTGATCGCAGCGGGCGTAGTGCTGCTCTCGTACCGCAGCTTCTTCGCGCGGGATCTGGTGGCGCCGGTGACCCGCGTGTATGTCGCGACCATCCGCGCCGGCGCGTCAGCATCCGTTGCGTGGCAGTTGCTGATCTGGGCGATCCCCGGTGCGATCATCCAGTTCCTGGGCGGCCCGCGACGGCAGGTGGGCGTGCTACTGGCGACAGGCCTGCTGATTCCCTTCCCGATCGCCGGCTGGGCCGTTCTGGCCGGCATCGCCTGCCGGATCCTGTGGGAACGGTTCGCCAAGGCCGACGGCATGCAAGTCTTCGGCGCCGGCGTCATTGCCGGGGATTCGCTGTTCGCGTTCTTCCATTCGACCTGGGCCGCGATCAGGAAGTAGCCGACTGACGGTGATCGCAACGGGTTTCACGCCTCATGGCCGGACTTAACATGGCATCTAGGCATGATCCGGCAAGCAGCCTGTGTGGTGGTATGCGAAGACGGTGCGTCAACCGCCGGGTCAGGCCCGGCCATGGCGGGAGGGCCTATTCCGGCTACTTCCGGAAATGCGGAATAACCCCCTCGCACATCATTTGCAGCGAGTTCATCACGCGATGCGGCGGTATGCGCATGCCGCAGTTCAGCTCCGCCAGAATACCTGACAGGCCGAGTTCCTCCTGTAACTGCGACAGCCGGTCTGCCACCATCGCCGGAGTACCGACAATTACCTTGCTGCGCAGCACCTCATCCCAGGTGATATGCTGCAGCCGCTGGCCGCGCTCGGCGCGGTTCTCGATAGCGCGTGCACCTTCCAGCGTCGCGGACTCCTCGATCCGCTGGCCGAGATAGCGGTAGAAATACATGATGCTTTCTTCCGGCT
>JASHVB010000354.1 GCA_030039695.1 Acetobacteraceae bacterium | reverse complement strand
CGGCGGTTGCCGCAGCGTTCGACCGGGCCGTGTCCGTGCTGTCGAGGGCTGGCGCGCAGATCGAGCGAGCGCGGGTGCCGGAGTTCGATGAGATCCAAGCTGTAAACGCGAAAGGAGGGTTCGCCGCCGCGGAAGCCTACGCGTGGCACCGTCCCCTGTTGGCGACCAAGGCGCCGTTGTACGACCCACGCATTCGCATGCGCATCGAGCGTGGCGCGGCGATGACGGCCGCCGACTACCTCGATGTCGTGAATGCCCGCGCCCGCCTGATCGCCAGCTTCGACCAGCGAACCCGCGATTACGACAGCGTGCTGATGCCGACCGTGCCGATCGTGCCACCACGCATTGCTGATCTTTTGGATGAACATGAATACAACCGTATTAACCTGTTGATTTTACGTAATACTGCACTGGGCAATTTCCTCGACCGCTGTGCGATCAGCCTGCCCTGTCACCGCTCAGGTGACGCACCAGTCGGCCTGATGCTGATGGGCGAGACCATGGGGGACGCACGCTTGTTCCGGATCGCCTCGGCAGTTGAGGCCGTGCTTCGGTAGCCGGCAGCCTGCACGCTACGGTCATCCCGGCGAAAGCCGGTACCCATGTAGCTCCCTATCGACTGAAGCTCCCTATCGACGCCGCAGCCGCATGGGTTCCGGCTTCGCTGGGCTGGATGCGTGCGGTCTGATCCTCGTTCTGCGCGATCTCCCGCGACTCCACGACTACGCCCGATCCAGGTAATCAAGATGATTTTTCGTGTAATAGCCGTGCCATACGCCTTAAATCTGCGATGGATTGCTAACTCTGGCGGGTCAGTCGTGCATAAAGCGCGGGGTCTGTCGCACCTTCCGTGCTGAACGTCAGCACGCGGCTGCCCTTATTCAACCCTAGGCTGGCACGCGCGCCGGGATCCCGTGCCGCGAGCAGCAGCCCGGCAAGTCCGGCCACGCCGGATTCCCCCGATTCGATTCCGCGGCGCGCAAGCAGGCGCATGGTGTCGACGGCGGCTTCGTCGGGGATCGCCATGAACGCAGCGGCGGCGCGGTCAAGCTCCTGCCAGGCGAGTAGGCTGGGCTCGCCACAGGCCAGTCCCGCCATGAGCGTATCTAGATCGCCTGGAATGGCGGTGCGCTCCCCGAGCTCGGCGCTGGCGAGCAGGCACGCAGCTCGGTCCGGCTCGACAACGATGAGTGCAGGGGTTCGTTTGAACCGTGTGCGCATGTGCACGGAGATGGCCGCCGCGACGCCGCCTACGCCGCTTTGGATGAAGACATGCGTAGGCGGATCGCCGGTCCATTGGTCGGCGGCCTCGTCCGCCATCAGGCGGTATCCCTGCATGATGTCGCGTGGAATTTCAGTGTAGCCGGGCCACGAGGTGTCAGAGACGACGTGCCAGTGGTGTGTATTTGCCTGGCGGGCCGTTTCGCGCACGGCATCGTCGTAGGTGCCAGCCACACGGCGGATTTCCGCGCCGTAATGCGCGATGGCGTCCGCGCGGGATTGGCTGACAGCGGCATGAATGAAAACGACGCACCGGGCATGGAAGCGCCGCGCGCCCCACGCGACCGCGCGCCCGTGATTGCCGTCGGTCGCGCAGGTCACGATGATGCGCTGTGTCGCCGACCGATGCGTGCCGGCCTCTAGGCCTGCCGCGGTGGCCGCAGGCGCGGTTCCTGTCCGTGCCAGCTCGTTCAGTAGCAGCATGCCAACGGCGTAGGCACCGCCCAGCGCCTTGAAGCTCTGCAGGCCAAAGCGGCTCGCTTCGTCTTTCAGTCTGATTGCACCCAGCCCGGCGCCGCGGGCGAAGTCCGGCAGGTCACGCAGCGGCGTCGCCGTGTAGCCAGACCATGCGGTGATCTCCCCTTTCGCGCGGCGGAATCCCGATGCAGGCAGCACGTCCATATCCGGCGTGGTGTTCCGTGGGTTTGGCAAGACGCGAAAAGGATGCGGCGGCAACATCGTGGCGAGACGGTAGCGCGGCGGCCGATGGCGGGCCACGCTGTGCACGATATGAGCCCCCCACACCTGGTCTCCGCCACTGCAGGCGAACGGGCTGGGGAAGGCCTGACGCGGCTTTCGCCGGAGGCGGCCGCAAACAAAGGTAACAATCGGCAATAATCATTGACTCGCTAGCCGTCGCACCCGTCCGTAGTTTCGCCACAACCGCGGGCAATTCCATCGCCCGATGCACCGGAGGCGAGACTTGATGGACGGCCCGCCGCAGGCTTTCATGCCCGGTCAAACGTGGCAGCATACGTTGAAGGCGCCGATCGGCTGCGTCGGCGTCGGCCTGCATTCGGGACAACGCATCAGCCTGACCCTGCACCCCGCGGATCCCGGTCACGGGGTCGTGTTCCGTCGTACCGACCTTGGTCGCGACATTCCGGCCCGCTTCAACCGTGTGGCCGACACCCGCCTCGCTACGGTTCTGGCCGACGAGAGCTGGGCCTCGGCGCGCGTCAGCACTGTGGAGCATCTGATGGCCGCGCTCGCCGGCGCGAGCGTGGACAACGCGCTGATCGAGCTGGACGGGCCGGAGGTGCCGGCGCTCGACGGCTCGGCCGCGCCCTTCGTTTTCCTGGTGGACTGCGCCGGGATCGTCGAGCAGGCCGCGCCGCGCAGCAGCATCCACATCCGCCGCCCGGTACGCGTGAGCGACGGCGAGGCATTCGCAGAGCTGCGCCCCGGCGGTCCAGGTTTGGAGATGGCGCTGTCGATTGACTTCGCGGCGCCGGCAATTGGCCGCCAGGCGCTGTCGCTGCGTCTGTCATCGGACACCTTCCGCCACGAGCTTTCGCGTGCCCGCACCTTCACGCTCATGGAGGAAGTGCAGCATTTGCGCGCCGCCGGCCTTGCCCAGGGCGGCAGCCTGGACAACGCGATCGTGGTCGGTCAGGCGCGTATCTTGAACCCGGCCGGCCTGCGCATGCCTGATGAGTTCGCGCGGCACAAACTGTTGGACGTGGTGGGCGACCTGGCTTTGGCGGGCGCGCCGATCAGCGGCCACTTCATTGCACACCGGCCCAGTCACACGCTGAACAACCGCCTGTTGCGGGCAGTGTTCGCGGACGCGTCCGCCTGGCGCCTCGCGACCCCGGAGCCGGTATCCGCTGCGGCCTGAACTCCGGTCATTGCGACAAACAGGGCGACGAAGCAATCTCCGCCGGGAGCGTGGTCGGTCGCTGCGTCTGTCGCAATGACAACGATCCGGGGGTCTGCGCATGCAAGAGATCAGCGGCAAGGTCGCCTTCGTCACTGGCGCGGCGAACGGCATTGGCCTCGGCATCTGCCGGGCGCTTGCGCGTGCTGGCACACACGTCGCTCTCGCCGACATCCAGCCCGATGCACTCGAACGCGCGCGCCGCGAAATCGCCGCGCTCGGCGTGCGCGCCATCGCCCTGACGCTCGATGTGTCGGATGCTGACGCCGTCGCACGTGCCGCCGACGCCGTGGAGGCCGAATTCAGCAAGGTCCACATCATCTGCAACAACGCTGGAATCTCGCTGGGTAATGTACGGTTGCTCGACATGACCCGCGCCCAATGGGACTGGATCTTCGGCGTCAACTTGTTTGGCGTGGTCAACGGCGTGCAGGTCTTCGCGCCGCGCATCCAGAAGCATGGCGAGGGCGGCCACATCGTCAACACCGCCTCCATGGCGGGGCTGCAAGTCAATCCGAACATCCCTGGCATCGGCGCCTACGCCATGACCAAGCACGGCGTAATCGCACTCTCCGAAGCTCTGACGATGGAACTGCAAGGCAGTGGCATCGGCGTTTCGGTGTTATGCCCGGCACAAGTGGACACCACACTCTATGATTCCGGCCACCGCCGTCCCGAGCGTTTTGGCGGCAGCTATCAGCGGGCCGACCTGAACGAAGCACGCGCCCGATCCGCTACCGGCCTTTCCGCCGACGTGGTGGGCGAGCACGTGGTGCATGCAATCCGCACCAACGGGTATTTCATCTTCACCCACCCGGAGGCCCGCGCGCGTGTCGATGAACGCCACGCGCGGATGATGGCAGGCTTCGACGCCGCCGCGAGCTACGTTGGCGTGCGCTGATACCCGCAATCCGTTGCGGTTGCGCCGGCGACCGCGCACATTGTGCGCATGCTCTGGCTGGTCATCGGCGGCCTAACCTTGTTCTTGTTCCTCGGAGGGTTGCGTGCCTTCGAGCGCGCCTCCGTGACCACCATCAAGTCGTTGCTGCTCTGGATCGGCGCGCTGGCCGGGCTCACGCTCGCAGTTTTGCTGGTGGTGACCGGACGCGCCACACCGGCGCTCGGCGCCTTGGCAATGCTCGCGCCACTGATCTGGAACCGCTGGCAGGCAAGCCGGCAAGGCAATCGTGCGGCGCCGCCACCTCCGGGGGGTGGCGCCGGAACGAATAATCGTGCCGAACCGCCGCGTGCGAGTGGAGGTGGTATGACACGCCGCGAGGCGTATGAAGTGCTTGGTTTGCAACCGGGAGCCAGTGATGCGGACATTCGCGCGGCGCATCACCGGCTAATGCGCACCGCCCATCCCGACAGTGGCGGCTCCGACTGGCTGGCGGCACGCGTCAACATGGCGCGCGACGTGCTGCTGGGCCGCGGGGGGCATGCCTGATGCTCAAGGTCGTGATGGGCATCGCAGCACGTGTGAGTTCCGCTCCGCGCGCAGGTGCCACATGCTGCACGAGCGAACTCGGCCGGATCGACCGGCCCACAGTGGAGGTTCTTTGTGATCAAGCCTTTGCGCAAGGCCGTTCTGCCCGTCGCCGGCCTGGGTACCCGATTCCTGCCTGCCACCAAGGCCATCGCCAAGGAGATGCTGCCGGTGGTGGACAAGCCGCTGATCCAGTACGCGATCGAGGAGGCGCGCGCGGCCGGCATCGAGCAATTCTGCATGGTCACCGGCCGCGGCAAGACGGCGCTCGTGGAACACTTCGATGTCGCCTTCGAACTGGAGGCGACGCTGCGCGAACGCAATAAGACCGATGCACTGGCGGCGCTGGCTGATACGCAGGTGGAGCCAGGCTCGCTGGTGACGGTGCGCCAGCAGGTACCGCTGGGGCTTGGGCACGCAATCTGGTGTGCCCGCGCGTTTGTTGGCGACGACCCGTTCGCCATTATGCTGCCGGATGATCTGGTGCTGTCGGAGACGGCGTGCCTGCGCCAGCTCGCCGACGTCTATCGCGACACCGGCGGCAACGTGGTGGCGGTAACGGAAGTGCCGAAAGAGCACACCAATCGCTACGGCATCCTGAAGATCGGCAAGGACGACGGTACGCTGGTGGAAGTTCTGGGCTTGGTGGAAAAGCCTATGCCGCAGGAGGCACCATCCAATCTGTCCATCATTGGGCGCTATGTCTTGATGCCAGAAGTGATCGGCCATCTTGCGCGCATGGAACGCGGCGCAGGCGGCGAAGTGCAGTTGACCGACGGTATGGCGAAACTGATCGGCGAGCAGCCGTTCCACGGACTGCGCTATGAAGGCAAACGGTTCGACTGCGGCGATAAGGTCGGATTTCTCGAGGCGCAGATCGCCTTTGCGTTGAAACGCTCCGACCTGGGGCCGGCGGTGCGTGCGTTCCTGAAGCACTACACAGGGATGTGATCGCATGAGATTCAGCCACCGCTTCGATCCCACGACGCTGCGCGAATACGACATCCGCGGCATCGTCGGCCGCACACTGCATGAGGAGGACGCATTCGCGATCGGCCGTACCTTCGGCTCGATCGTCGCGCAGACGGGCGGGCGCACCACGGCTGTGGGTTATGATGGGCGGCTGTCCAGTCCGGCCCTGGAGGCGGCCCTGGCAAAGGGCCTGAGCCGCAGCGGCATCGAGGCGATGCGCATCGGCATCTGCCCGACGCCGATGCTGTACTACGCAGCGACGGGGCTGAGGACTGACGGCGCGGTCATGGTCACCGGCAGCCACAATCCGCCGGACTACAACGGCTTCAAGATGATGCTCGGCCGCAAGCCATTCTTCGGCGCGGACATCAGGCGGCTGGGCGCCCTCGCCGAGATGGGCGACGTCGTGGAGGAGACCGGCGCACCGGAACGCAACATCGACATCGCCGCCGATTACATTGCCCGATTGCTGGCCGATTGGGACGGCGGCGACCGTACGCTGAAGGTGGTGTGGGACAATGGCAACGGTTCGGCAGGTGACGTGCTGGCGCGGCTGGTCGCCGCGCTGCCAGGCGAGCATGTGGTACTGAACGCCAAGATCGACGGCACGTTCCCGGCGCACCATCCCGATCCGACGGTGCCGGCAAACCTGCAGCAGATCATTCGCGAAGTGCAGGCGCGGAAGGCCGACATTGGTATCGCATTCGACGGCGACGCCGACCGCATCGGCGTGATCGACGATACTGGCCACATTCTGTTCGGTGACCAGCTGATGGTCTTGCTGTCGCGCGACGTGCTGCGCGTGCGTCCGGGTGCAACAATCATCGCCGATGTTAAGGCGAGCCAGGTGCTGTTCGACGAGATCGCCCGCGCTGGTGGCAAGCCGCTGATGTGGCGAACAGGCCACTCGCTAATTAAGGCGAAGATGGCCGAGACGGGATCACCTCTGGCCGGCGAGATGTCGGGGCATATCTTCTTCGCCGATCATTGGTATGGCTTCGACGACGCGCTGTACGCGGCGGTCCGCACGTTGGGAATCCTCGCGCGGATGCAGCAGAAGCTATCGGCGGTGCGCGATGCGTTGCCGCAGGTGGTCAACACGCCGGAGGTGCGGTTTGACTGCGATGAGACTCGGAAGTTCGCGGTGATCGACGAAGTCGCAGCACGCCTGCGTGCAGAAGGCGCGAATGTGTCGGATGTTGACGGCGTGCGGGTGAACACGCCGGATGGCTGGTGGTTGCTGCGGGCGTCGAACACGCAGGCGGTGCTGGTGGCTCGGGCCGAGGCTTCGTCTGCTGCGGGGTTGGAGCGCTTGGAGGCGGCGCTAGTGCGGCAGTTGGAAAGGTCCGGCCTGCCGCCGCCGGACTTTTCCGGAAGTCACGCAGGGCACTGACTACGGCTGGAGTGAGCTTTTCCTCGCGCCTCGGCGGCGGGAAAGAGGAGGTGGGAACGAAGTGCACATCTCGCCCCTTCGGCATCCCCGCTTCCAAGGGCGAGGTGGGCCTCAGTTCCGTGATCGCCGGCCTATCGCGAGCGTAAAGCCGACAAACAACGCGACGAAAAAGGCCGGCAAGCCGTCCGGATTCGATGCGTCCATCGCGACGCCGCCGAGCGCAGGTCCCGCAAGTGCGCCAAGGCCGTAAGCGCTGATCAGTGCAGCGTTTACGCCGACGAGCTCCGCGTCGTGGAAGCGATCTCCGGCCATGCTCAGCGCGATCGGATAGATGCCCGAGGCGATCCCACCCCATAGGAACAACAGTGCAAATAACGAGACCTGGTTCGCCGAGAACGCCGGAAGCAACGCAGCGCCGACGAGGCCAACAACGCCACACAGCCGCAAAGCAGTGCGACGCGACAGTCTGTCGGAGACCATGCCGACCGGCACCTGCAATGCGAGGGCGCCGAGATAGACGCCCGATACGGTCGCTGCTGCGAAGCGGTCGCTCAGGCCGGTGCGAACGCCCCATACCGGCAGCAGCGTCATCAGCGCCGATTCGTACAACCCGAACAAGGCGACGGCACTCAGAATAAGCGGCGCGCGAGCGAAGATAGAGCGCAGCGTTGCCCGCTTCTGCGCTGTGAATTCTGTCGTGCGGCTACGCACCGCAAGCAGGGGCAGCGCGGCGACAGCGGTGATGCATGCGTTGGCGATAAAGGGCGCCCAGCCGAGGACCCCGGTGAGTGAAAGAATCAACGGCCCAATAGCAAACCCGGCTGCGAGCGTGCCCGCATAGAGGCCGACGATCTGACCTCGGCGTTCGCCGGCTGCGAGCAGGTTTATCCAGGCCTCGCTGGCGGTGAAGATATTGGCGCCGACGAGACCGAGCAGAAAGCGCAGAATGAACCAGGGGCCGATGCCGTTGAAGACTTTCATCGACAGGAAAAACGTGATGTCGAGAGCGAGGCACAACAGCAGGAAGTTAGCAATGCCGACACGGCGCACGGCTACCGGCGCGAACCAGGGGCCGACAATCACCCCGACGAATGCGGCCGCGGCGTTGATGCCGTTCAGCGCCACGTCGGTGCCGCGGGTTTCCAGCAACAGCGCCAGCAACGGTGCGGATTGCCCGATGCCGATACCGAACACGGCAACCGACGCGATCGCCGCCACGAGGCTCAAGCATCGAGTGTGCATGATGGTGGCGCGCTGCATGTTGTGGTGTGTCGGCCCGCTTCATAGTTCAGAGTGATGAGATGCACCAGCAATGTGCGGCTACACCAGCATCGTGGTCAGTTACAGGTTAGCGGAATTCGCGCCGGCGCCGTTGGCACTGACCGCGCTCGGTCGCAAGCGGCTGCGTTTGGATGACATGTTCGGGAAGTTGGCGGAAGCCATTACCGGCCAAGCGAACCGTCATCTCTCATGAGGTCAGGTCGATCGCATGTTCCTTTTCCGGAATCAGGTCGTACAGCCTGGCAACGCCTGGGAATACCGCAAGCCGCGCGCTGGCCCCGACCCCTCGACGATCCGCGTCTCAACCTCCCCGCTGCGCGGGCGAGGTTGGTCACAAGGGGATCGCCAGTAACGTGTCGAAGCGCTGGCTGTCGCAGATCACCAGGCGTTCGACGAAACGCAGCCTGCCGTCGTCTTCGCGCACGCGGTCGAGGTAGACGCCGGTGGCGAAGAGGTCCATGCGGCCATCTCGCATCGTGCGGATCACCACAAAGGGGGTTTCCGCCGCAGTTTCGTCCGCTGAGCTCACCAGCAACGGCATGCCGACGATGTGGCGGTATGAGTGGCGCTCATAAATGTTTGCGTTGCGTAGCGCGGAGACGCGGTCTTCCAGCATCGCGCGCGAATCCGCATAGACGATTCCGGCGGCATAGCCGCGCTTATGGTTGTCGGCGCTGGTGATCTTGTAGAGGCAGCGTTCGACGAAAAAGGCAGGCCAATCCTCGAGCCGATCGGCGTCGATGCAGGACGCATAAGCGGTGTTCAGCGACGACAGACGGAACAGGGTTTCAGCGTCGGACATGGTCAGATCTCCATGAGCTCGCGCCAGTTCTTCCAGAAGCCGCGCACCGCTGATTCCGTCGCGCGGGTTGACTGGCTTTCGGTGCCGCTGCCCCCCATTTCCACGACGCTTTCTTCATCCTCAGCGGTGGCACTGCCGCGCTGCACGAAGCCGCCGACACAGCCGTCTTCCATCGATACGAAACCGGCGGGTCCGACCAGATTGCACTGCCTCAGGCGCAGCGCGCGCATGTCGGGCGTGTCGTCGGCGAAGCCGAGATAGGTCCAGTGCAGGTCCATCGCATCGGTGCCACGCGGCACGATCTGCCGCACCGCAAGGCAATTGTGGATTTGCTGCAATACGAAGCCGGGGAAGACGCTGAGAATTTGCAACTGGATATCGTCACCCCATTCGTTGCGAATCTCCAGCAGGCCGGGATCGGCGAGGCGGAAGTCCTCCTTGTCGGAGCGCAGGCCGGCGTCGCGATACGTCGTGTCGGCAGTCGGTGGCGGGGCTAGCGTGGTGGAGGCGTGGTGTGCCCCGCTCTCGCTGATCAGGATGCCGCCGCCCTGGCTCAGCCGGGTGATGCGGAAGGTGGCAAAGAACAAATGAAGCAGGCTAGCGTGGTAGGTGTCCTTGACGTTCTCGGCATAGAGCTTCCAGTTGTTGGGCAACGGCTGGGTGAAGCGGCCGATCACTTCCACAGGCTTTTGCAGCACGCGGCGGACGCGCGCGCTGATCGCATCGCCGAGGAATTTTGCGATCGGTGGCGTCGCCTCCGACAGCGTGCCGAACACCAGGCCGCAGAACGTCGTGGTGCGCAGCTTCCGCGGGCCGACCGAGCGCATGTCGAAATCCTTCGACATGCCACCTTGGCCGTTCACGCCGTGGCGGAACGCGATGGAGGCGAGGTTGCCGCACAGGTCGTAGCGCCAAGCATGGTACACGCAGGCGAAGTCCTTGGCATTGCCGCTGTCATCCAGCACGATCAGCGCCCCTCGGTGCGCGCAGCGGTTCTCGAAGGCGTGGATCGCGCCGTGCTCGCCACGGACGACGACAACGGGCATCTCGCCGACGAAAGTGGTGCGGAAGTCACCTTGGTTAGGGATGTCTACTTCCAGGCATAGGAAGTTCCAGACGGGCCCCTGGAAGATATGGGTTTGCTCGCGGCGCGCAACGTCGGGTTCCTGGTAGACCCAATAGGGCACGCGGGTGACACCCGGTGGCCAGGCGTGCTGCGAGATGCCCCGTCCGATCTGCGCTGTGCTGCCGTCCATAGGGTCCTCCTGGGTGGTTGAAGCGTATTCTAAGCTGGGCGCGGCGGCATTGCACACGTTGGCTGTTCAAGCGGATGAGGGCCGGCGCTCCGTTCCGGCAGGGCACCGATTCGGCGACACAGCTCGACCAGGTGCGACGCCCCGCCGTTCACGTTGCAACTGCTGAGCCAAACGACGTCCTTTCCACCAACAGCTCGTTATCGGCTTTCAGATATGCGACGCGGTTCGCCGTTGCACGCTCTTCGTCCTTGATGTTTTCCCGGTCCCCGGTGGCATTTTCGGCATTGTTGGACACGGTCTCGATCCCGCGTGCGAGCCGCCCAAGCAGCGCAATGTCCCGTGGTGAGCATATGCCCAGTGCAGTTCGGGGACGGACTCGGGGCTCGACCTGTGGCGCACGGGCTCGACAGCAACGTCCCGCAGCAGGGCCTCCTGGCCAGCGGCGTGCGCGACGATCTCTCGGACGAAGGCTTCCAGCCGCTGGAGGCATCCTTGCGTCTGCGCTGCCGCGTCGGGGCGGTTCCTCATAGGTTTTTAATATTTGCCGGCTGGGCGCCAGCGTTCAGACATGGCCGGCGCTGCCTGACCTTACACCGGGAAAGCAGGTTTACGTCACGACACCGAAACGAGGGGTCTCAAATGAAATGCGTGCCACCGTTCAGCTGCACCGTCTGGCCGGTCATGTAGGGGTTGCCCAGCACCAGCAACGCGGCCTGGGCCACCTCCTCCGGCGTGCCCATGCGGCCGAGCGGGATGCGTTTCGCGTAATCGTCCCGTCGTGCCGACATCATGTCGGTGTCTATCAACGACGGAGCGACGGCGTTGACGGTGATGCCCTCGGTGACCAGGCGGGCGGCATAGCCGCGCGTGAGGCCTTCCATGCCAGCTTTCGACGCATTGTAGTGCACGCCGATGCCGCCGGCGCCGCGCGCCGCGCCCGAGGAGATGTTGACGATGCGGCCCCAGCGTTGTGCACGCAGGTGCGGCAGCACAGCCTGGGTGCAGAGGAAGGCGGATTTCAGGTTCACCGTGATGGTGCGGTCGAAATCGGCTTCGGTCAGTTCGTCCACGGTGCGGATCGGCGCGATGCCGGCGTTGTTGATCAGCACGTCCACTGGGCCGAGCTGGGCGGCAATCTGGTTCACCATGTGCGTGACGGCGGCGCTGTCGGACACGTCGGCTCGGACTGCGATGGCGCGGCGGCCGCGGGCGCGGATCGCGTCGGCGACGGCCTGCGCGTCGTCGGCGCGTTCGCGGTAGTTCACCGCGACATTGGCGCCGGCATGGGCCAGCGCCAGTGCAATAGCGCGGCCGATGCCGCGTGAGCCGCCGGTCACCAAGGCGACGCGGCTCGTGAGGTCAGGAAGTAGCGACATTGATCAACACTCCACATTATCGATCGACATCGGGCGGCAGCGCGTCGGCAGGGAATCTCGCGGTCGGGTCGAGTTGGCTGGCGCCAATGGGCGCGTCGCACGCGTTGACCTCGGAAAGACCGTAGGGATTACAGCCGATATCGTTCACATCAGCGCACTGGCAGCGACCGGCGATAGTTGGTACAGATAAGTCTCCGCCTGGAATTTTCCACCATGCACCCAGAACAGGTCGTTGAAGCTCGAAGAATAGATTGACAAGTGTGACGGCGCTTTTTTTCTCCGAAAATTCACCGGGCTTCCAGGACGTTCATACGAGCATTGTGGCAATA
This sequence comes from Acetobacteraceae bacterium, assembly GCA_030039695.1. Next base: position 15,318 of record JASHVB010000354.1, on the reverse strand, counting down.
ACGCCCGCACGGTCCCGCGCGGACCGGATGCGGCAAATCGACTTTACCAAGTGGAGAAAGGGGTACATCGCTGACAGTGGGTGCACTGGAATTGCATCGTCGCTCCATTTCTCACAATGATGGCTCGACTTATCTTAGTTCTGATGACACACCATACGTCTTGAACCGTTCACGCGCTGCCTGCATTTCTTCCGCTGTCAGCAACCGGACCGGACCGGCCGCACGCCCGAGCAGATACTGACGACACAGTGTCTCCAGCAGCACGGAACTGGTCAGCGCTTCCTGCATCGTTCGCCCGTGCACGATCATTCCATGATTGCCGAGCAGACAGGCGGTGCGGCCCTGCATCGCCTGCGCCGCGAGAACCGCCAGGTCCGGGGTGCCGAACGTAACGTACGGGGCACAGCGCACGTCATCGCCGCCGAAGCGTGTGACCATGTAGTGGAAGCCTGGCAGCCCCTCGTTCAGACACGCGAGCGCCGTGCAGGCATCGGCGTGCGTGTGCACGATCCACGAAGCGGCAGGGAAGGCGGCGTAGACCGCCGCGTGCATCGACCATTCCGACGACGGTGTCGTCTTGCCGCGCGCCGCACCGTCCAGCGCCATCGCCACCAACCCGCGTGCTGTCAACGTGTCGGCAGAACACCCCGACGGCGTGATGAGCATGCCCGTCCGCGTGCGCGCGCTGACATTGCCGGAGCTGCCGGCGTTCATGCCGCGCCGTGCCAGCTCGCGATAGAGCGAGACCAGCGCTGCGCGCGGTGGCTCGGGTGCGCGTCGTCCGGGGCGTCTCATGCGCAGCATACTGATGGGGCTGGCTCCGTTTGGCGAGGTTTCACGCCGCCGTGGGCTTGACCCGGCCCGACGCGCACCGACTCATACCAGGGAGGTGGAGCGCAGGAGGGGGTGCAATGGAGATCGGTGTGGTCGGGCTTGGCCGGATGGGGGCCAACATCTCGCGGCGGCTAATACGCGCCGGGCACTCCTGCGTGGTGTGGGATGCGAATGCGGCGACGGTGCAGGAACTCGGCCGCGAAGGTGCTGAACCGAGCAACGGTCTGGGGCAACTGGTGCAAGCTCTAACAGAGAAGCCACGCACGGTGTGGGTCATGCTGCCGGCGGGAACGATCACCGAGCAAACAATCGAGCAGCTTGGGATGCTGCTGGGAGCGGGAGACATCATCATCGACGGCGGCAACACGTTCTGGAAGGACGACGTGCGCCGCGGCAAGGCTCTGGCGGCGAAGGGCATTCGCTACCTCGACTGCGGCACGTCGGGCGGCGTGTGGGGGCTGGAGCGCGGTTACTGCCTGATGATCGGTGGCGACACGTCCGCGGTAGGGCACCTTGACCCAATATTCTCTGCGCTGGCGCCGGGGCTGGGCACGATCGAACGCACGCATGGCCGCGAGGGCCGCGATCCGCGCGCGGAGCTTGGTTATTTGCACGCCGGGCCGGTGGGTGCCGGGCATTTCGTGAAAATGGTACACAACGGTATCGAATACGGCATGATGCAGGCGTTTGCGGAAGGCTTCGATATCCTACGCAACCGCGGATCCGACAAGCTACCGGCGGACGAACGCTTCGAATTGAACATGGGCGACATCGCGGAAGTCTGGCGCCGCGGTTCGGTGGTGTCGTCGTGGTTGCTCGACCTGACCGCGTCAGCGCTGGCCACGGACGAGCGGCTGGATAGATTCTCTGGCCACGTCGACGATTCTGGCGAAGGCCGCTGGACCATTGAGGCCGCGATAGAGGAAGCCGTTCCTGCCGACGTTCTTGCCGCGTCCCTCTTTGTTCGCTTCCGTTCGCGGCAGGATCATACGTTCGCGGAGAAGATCCTGTCGGCGATGCGCTTCGGCTTTGGCGGCCACGTGGAAACGGCGCCGAAAAAATGACCATTGCGGTCATCATGGGCGTGTCCGGCGGCGGCAAGACCACCGTCGCCCAGTTGCTGGCGAAGCGCCGCGGCTGGTCGGTGATCGAGGGCGACGCACTCCATCCCCGCGCCAACGTGGAAAAGATGTCCGCCGGTATTCCGCTGACCGACGAAGACCGCTGGCCCTGGCTCCGTGCGATCGCCGCGGAGATCGACACGCGACGCGCGCGTGGCGAGTCATCGGTTGTGGCCTCGTCGGCGTTGAAGCGCGCCTATCGCGACATCCTGATTGGCGGCCGGTCCGACGTCGTTTTGGTGTACCTGAAGGGGGCTAAAGAAATGATCGCCGAGCGGCTGAAGGCGCGGCATGGGCATTTCATGCCGCCGTCACTGCTCGACAGCCAGTTCGCGACGCTCGAAGAGCCCGGCCCCGACGAGAACCCGATCGTTCTGTCCATCGAGCCGCCGGCGGAAGCGATCGTCGACGACCTGGAACGCCAGCTCGATCAGCGAGGACACACCACATGACCGACACGACTTATCCCAGTCTGTGCGACCGCGTGGTATTCGTGACCGGCGGCGCAAGTGGCATCGGCGCCGCTGAGGTGATGCATTTCGCGCAGCAAGGCGCGCGTGTGGCGTTCGTCGATATCGCCGATGATGTCGCGGAAAAACTTACGGCGACGCTGCGGGATGCCGGCCAGCCGGTACCGTTCTATCAGCACTGCGACCTCAAGGACATCGGTGCGCTGCGTGCCGCGATCGCCGAAGTCGGGCGCCGGCTGGGCAACATCACCGTGCTGGTCAACAACGCCGCCAACGACCAGCGACACAACTGGCAGGATGTGACACCGGAATACTGGGACGAGCGCCTAGCGACGAACCTGCGCCACCAGTTCTTCGCCATCCAGGCAGTGGCGCCGATGATGCGGGCGGCGGGCGGCGGCTCGATCATTAATTTCGGCTCGATAAGCTGGCACAGCAACCAGGGCGGCATGCCGGCCTACACGACCGCTAAGGCAGCGGTGGAGGGGCTGAGCAAAGGTATGGCACGCGACCTCGGCGTTTACGCGATCCGCGTCAACACTGTTATCCCGGGCTGGATCATGACCGAGCGCCAGATCACGCTCTGGCTTACCCCTGAGGCGGAAGAGAACCTGCTTGCCACGCAGTGCCTGAAGCAGAAGCTGGTGCCGGATGACGTTGCGCGGCTGGTGCTGTGGCTGGGCGCGGACGACAGCCGCATGTGCACCGCCCAATCGTGGGTGGTTGACGGCGGTCGGTTGTGAAACAGTCCATGGCAGATCTATCGTTGGGACCAAAGAAAACAGGTGCAGCGATGCCCGATTACACGCCGTACGGCACGGACTCGATCGTCATCGACACGGTACGCCGTTTCGCGCAGGAGCGCCTCGCGCCGCACGCCGCTGCGCGGGAGAAGGCGGGGTGCATCGAGCCGGAGATCGTGCACGAGCTGGGAGAACTCGGTATGTTCGGCGCGACCACGCCCGCGCAATGGGGCGGGGCGGAAATCGACGCGCCGACCTACGCGCTTGCGCTTGAGGAGATCGCCGCAGGCGACGGCGCCGTCTCCACCATGGTGTCGGTGCACAACTCGCCGACCTGCGTCGTGATCGACCATTACGGCACCGATGCGCAGAAGGAGCGCTGGCTGAGGCCTCTGGCGACCGGCGAGGCGGTGGGGTCGTTCGCACTGACCGAGCCGCAGGCGGGATCGGACGCGTCGAACCTGCGCACGCATGCGGTGAAAAAAGGTGACCGGTACATCATCAACGGCGCCAAGCAGTTCATCAGCAATGCCGACCATCCGGGTTTCGCCGTGCTGTTTGCCGCGACCGATCCGTCCGCCGGAAAGCGCGGGCTGACCTGCTTCGTGGTGGACAAGTCGATGCCCGGGTTCAAAGTGGCGAGGAAGGAGGAGAAGCTGGGGCAGAAGGCGTCGGACACCTGCGCGTTGTCGTTCCAGGACATGGAGGTGCCAGAGGACCAACGCATCGGCGCGGAAGGCGCGGGCTATAGGATCGCGTTGTCCACGCTGGAAAGCGGCCGCATCGGCATCGCCGCCCAGAGCATCGGCATGGCGCGCGCGGCACTGGACTATGCGGTGGAATACGCCAAGGAACGCCAGGCGTTCGGTGGACGGATCATCGATTTCCAGGCGGTGGGCTTCCGGTTGGTTGAGGCGAAGACGCGGTTGGAGGCGGCGCGGCAGATGACGCTGCATGCCGCGCGGCTGAAGGCGGAGGGCAAGCCGGCAATCGAGGCTGCCTGCATGGCGAAACTGTTCGCTTCAGAAACGGCTGAGGCGGTGTGCACAGCGGCGATCCAGACGCTGGGGGGGTATGGGTACCTGGCGGATTATCCGGTGGAGCGGATCTATCGGGATGTGCGGGTGTGCCAGATCTATGAGGGGACATCTGATGTGCAAAAGCTGATTCTGCAGAGGCTGCTGTGATCTAAAGGCAAATCGCTGATGTCCCGAGCCGACGAATCGATATGTGCTCAGTGCTCTCCTCCGGCATGGGAGCACTGAAACATCGGGACTCATCGCAATCGGTGAGTGTGTGCTTCACCCGAGCGGGGCGATGGCCTGAAATGGGAACAGGTTCGATCCCGCTGCCGGTAAATCTGACAAATCGGGAGCCCACATACCGCACTGGGCCATTATGTAATTGCCGCACCTAAGGGCGCCGTCACAATCGGCGGCGCGTTGGGACCTGATCCGGCCAAGCACGATTTAACCTCTCCTGACGCATCGCCATAGCGAGTTCCTTCCCACGCGGGATGCCCACTGTGGCGCCCACCCCGACGGTCTGGCTCGGATCGTCCCAATCGGTTGCCACGAGTGCCAGCGCCCCTGACCGGATGCTCCCCGAGTTACCCGCGCGCGGGGTTGCTTCGCGGCGGCCCCGCCGTCGCGCTATGTGGATTCCATGTTCCGCCTTGGGGCGGCACTGACCTATATGAAAGGCGTGTCGTTCCGTACCCGCCCCTGCTCGCACGACCGTGCGGCCCGGCCCGTATGGACCCGCGCAACGTCCGTCCTACCTACTTGTTCGGACAGGCAAGGAATTCGCACATGGACCAGACGGATCAGACCAGAACTAAGCTGGACGACGCGACTGCACAGATCGCCCGCCTCCGCGAGCAGGTCGAGGCGCTGATGAAGGAGCGCGTGACCCCGGCGGTCGCCGACCTCGCCGGCCGTGCCGAGCAGGCCGTCTACGGCGCCACCAGCGTCGCGCGTGACCAGGCCGAGGCTATTTCCAACCGAGTACGCGACCAGCCGCTGCTGGCTCTGCTGATCGCTGCGGGTGTCGGCTACCTAATCGGGCGGACAACCCGTTGAATGTGCGGCTCCTCCGCCTCGCGCGGATCGCGGCCGAGGCGGAGGGTCTGCGGCTCCGCCGCCGCGCCCGTCGCGCTGCGATCCGCGGCGGGCTCGGCCTTATCGCATTGGTCTGGCTGCTTGGCGCCGTGGTGTTCGCGCATGTCGCGATCTGGAACTGGCTAGAGGCCAGCGTCGGCTGGACACCGCTCGGGACGGCGTGGGCGCTGGCCGGTGGCGACGCGGTGATCGCGCTCGCGCTGTGCCTGGCCGCAGCGCAGCTCGGGCCGGACAGGGTCGAGATGGAGGCCTTGGCCGTGCGGGGCCGCGCGGTCGACGCGGCGACCAGTTCGCTCGCGGTATCGGCCATGCTGATGCAGGCGGTGCGGGCAGGAGTGGATATGCTCAGGCGGCGGCGAGAGTGACGAGAGCGGCGCGGTGAGAAGCGAATCCTCTGCCGAGCTGCGTTGCCGGAGAGACGGCGCTCACTTCGTACGCGGAGACTGGGCCCCAGCGCCGTCGCCGAAACAGGTCCGCGCACTGTGCAAACTGGGTACGCACGTACGTGTCGCTCGGCGCTGGCGTCCGCTCCGGACGCAGGCGGGAGCGGTCTCATCGACTACCGCATCCGCTCCCAGATCCCCGTCTCCTCGTCCAGCCTATCCTGCTCCAGCCCGCGGAAATCGCCGCGTGAGACGATCCCTACCACCACTTCGTTCTCCACCACCGGGACGTGCCGAAACCCGCCGTCCCGCATCAGCCGCAATGCCTCGATCGCAGTGGACCGTGGCGGCATGCAGTGCGGCTCCTTGGTCATCACGTCCCGCAAATGCGTATGTGCCGCGTCCTTTCCCTTCGCCAGCGTCTTCACCGCATCGCGTCCGGTGAAAATGCCCAGGAGATGCGAGTTCCGGTCCGTCACAAGCACCGCGCCGACCCGCCGGTCGGCCATCTGCTTGCATGCATCCTGGACCATGGCGCTGGCTGGCATCATCACGGGCTGCTGGTTGCGGATGATCTCCGCCATCTCCCGGTTCATCGCGGCTCTCCTTTACCGGTGGCTAACGTACACGCTGCCACCAATCCGCCGCCGTGCCATTGATTGAAATCAAGCTTTCCGTGCCCTTCGGTTCGACGTCAGTCGCAGCGCGTAGTCGATCGCCTCGATCAGGCTGTCCTCATTAGCGATCCCCTTGCCGGCGATGTCGAACGCCGTGCCGTGATCGACCGAGGTACGGATGATTGGCAGCCCCAGCGTTATGTTCACGCCCGACAGCGCGCGCCAGACGCCGGTCGCAGGATCGACATCAAATCCTAGCAGCTTGACCGGAATGTGCCCCTGGTCGTGGTACATCGCGACCACCGCATCGAACTGCCGTGCCCGGAGCTTTACGAATACAGTGTCGCCGGGCACCGGCCCAGTCACGTCCAGGCCCTCGGCGCGGCATTGCTGGACCACCGGCGCGGTGACCTCGATGTCCTGGTGGCCAAACAAGCCGCCTTCGCCGGCGTGCGGGTTCAGCGCGGCAACGGCAATGCGCGGACGCTCGAAGCCCAGGTCGCACAGCGCGTCCTGCGTCAGGTCGATGGTGCGGCGCAGGCGCTCCGGCGTCAGCAGCTTCGGCACGTCGTGCAGCGCGACGTGCGTGGTGACGTGACTTACGCGCATATCGCCGTGGGCCAGCAGCATGACCGAGCGCGGCGTGTCGGTCAGCGCTGCAAGCATGTCGGTATGGCCGGCGTAACGGTGGCCAGCCATGTTCAGCGCCTCCTTGTTGAGCGGTGCCGTGACGATGGCATCGATCGCGCCGCGCTTTGCCAGCGCGACAGCGCGCTCGACGGCTAGGAAGGAGAAACGGCCCGCCTCCGGCGTCATCTCGCCCCAGCCGATCGGCTCGCGTTCGTCGCCGGCCGCCAGCAGCGCCAGCGGCGCGTCTGCCTCGACAAAATCCAGTGTCTCGTGCAGCAGATCGCGCGCCGCGTGCAGCGCCGAGCGGTGGCCGATCACCAGCAGCCGCAGCTCGCCGCTGTCAATCTGCGGCAGCATACGTCGGCAGGCTTTGACGATGATCTCCGGTCCGATCCCGGCCGGATCACCCATGGTGATCGCGAGGCGTGGTACGGCATGCGGCATCGGCGTCACTCCTGCGCGGGCGCAAGCCCCAGTTTGGGCTACAATCGTCGCGTGTAAATCGCGCGGACATGTCATTGCGAATTCGCCGACAGTCTATCGGCTCATCCGCCCCGAATGAAACGGCTGTGGGCGAGGGCGGAGGTGTCCCGCTCCTTATGGGTGGCGCGGGGTCAAGGAGAGGCGCCCGGTCAGAGATTTGAAAATGCGGAAGGTCGATGGCCGGAATATCGATGGTCCCACGTTTCATGTTGCGCGGATCGGCTCCACGGTCGATGTCGAACTCGCAATTGCATCCGTACGCCGCTATCGCAGGTCGGCGTGCGCCGTCTCGGGCATCTGCCAGTCCACCAGGAAGCTCACCACCGACGCCGCCATCACGTAGTACGCCGGTGCCATCGGCGATCCAGTCAGTGCAATCAGCCACGTGGCAATGAACGGCGCGAACCCGCCGAAGACCGCCACCGACAGTGCATAGGCCGGTGTCATCCACGAAGACCGCCCCAATGTAGGGAACATCTCAACGATTGCCGCCGGTCCAGCGCCGGAATAAAGCGCGATCGCTGCGCCGAACAGCGCCTGGATCAGCGCAATCATCGCGAATCCCGGCTGGCCCAGGATCACCGTGAACAGCGGTCGGGTGAGAACGATAAAGAACGCGCATGACACCAGCAGCAAGGGCCGACGGCCGACGCGGTCAGACAAGGCACCGAACACCGGGATCAACACCATCAGCACCAGCACGCAGATCATGTTCGCCCACAGCGCCTGCGCCTGTGAAATTCCCGCGTGCTGGCTGGTGAAAGTCGGCATGTAGGACAACAGGATGTAAAACGCGACGGTCCAGTGGATGGTGAAGCCGAACGCGCGCAGCGCCGGCCAGAAGTTGTGTTCTCTCGCGTTCTCGGGACGCTCTGTCGCCGCGCGATAGGCCGGCGTCTCGTCCACGTTGCGCCGCAGATAGCTGCCGATCAGCGCGAGAACGATTCCAAAGAGGAACGGAATCCGCCACCCCCAGGACGCCAGATCGGCCGGGCTGAGGATCGACGACAACACCGCCCCCGTTGCCGAACCCAGCACCAGGCTCATCGCGATGGAGGCCTGCTGGAAGCTCGCGTACCAGCCGCGGTGACCGTGGGGCGCCCACTCGGCCATGAACGCCGTCGAGCCGCCCCATTCGCCACCCGCGGAGAATCCCTGTATCAGCCGCGCGACCACCAGCAGCGTCGGTGCCGCCATGCCGATACTGGCGTAACCAGGCAGGACGCCGACCATGACCGTGCCCAACGCCATGGTCATGATGGTTAATGTTAGCGCTGCCTTGCGTCCGTGCGTGTCGCCGAAACGGCCGATGATGATGCCGCCCAGCGGCCGCATGAGAAAGCCGACACCGAACACGCCAAAGGATGCAAGTAGTGAGGTGGTGTGATTGGCGCCTGGGAAGAAGGCGTGGCCGATCGTCGCGGCAAAGAACACGTAGACGCCAAAGTCGTACCACTCCAGAACGTTGCCGATGGTCGCGGCGAACACCGCCTTGCGGGTCTCATGCCGTGCCGGCACCGTTTGTCGCGCGGCCGACTGCGTCGCACTCATGGCTCATTCTCCCATGGTCGCCGAAGCTGTGGGAATCGGCGCAGTGTCTGAAAAATCTGCTGCCGGAATGGTGACGGGCGCGACAAACGTGTCAAGCCGGCAGTTTCTTTTCGAACCAATGATGTGCGTAGGGGTTGTCGTTATAGCGTGCGATCTCCGTGTATCCTGACTGGCGGTACATGGCCTGCGCCTCGGTCAGTGACTTGTTGGTGTCAAGCCGGACTGTCGTCACGCCGGAGGCTTGCGCCAGCGCCTCCAGAGTTTGCATGATCCGCCGAGCAACACCCTGGCTGCGTGCGGACCGCGCCGTCCAGACGCGCTTGATCTCACCTGTCGTTGCATCGACGCGCTTCATCCCGCCGCATCCGACCGGTTCGCCGTCCAGCCACGCCACGACGAAGAAGCCCGTCGGTGGCTGCATCTCCGCGTCGTCCGCCACGCCACCCAGGTCGGGATCGAAACCGCACTCAAATCGCTCGGCAATTTCACGGAAATATTGCCCAAGGCACCAACGTGCGTCGTCGCTGGCGGGGTGCTCTACGCGCACGTCAAGCGCGGCGACACGGATCAGGCGCACGACCTCGCCCATCGCGGCGACCAGCCGTTCGCGCTGCGCCAGGCTGAGCGGCGCGAGCATGGATTGGGCGAGCCGGTCGGACAGGCTGTCGTAGGCCGCGAATTCCCGGCGTCCTTTTGCTGTTAGATGGACGCGCCGCGCTCGCGCGTCGTCGGCCTGCTTGTGCACGGCAATCAGGCCCTGCATTTCCAGTGATCGCAGCAGACGACTGAGGTAGCCCGAGTCAAGGCCGAGCCGCTTGCGCAACGTTCGTATGTCCGCACCCTGCGGACCGGTCTCGTAAAGCACGCGCGCCTCGCCTAACGGACGTCCGCGGCGCAGGTAGCTGTCGTCCAGCGCGCCGGCGCGCTGGGTGACGATGCGGTTGAACCGACGGACGTGCTCGATCTGCGACGATTCCATTGTCTGACCTTAGTCAGACATCGGCTCGGCGCGCAAGCTCACTCAGTTTGTCGCCATATCGAAACCCGAGCCGCGCCGTGAACCCGCTCGGCCAGCAACTCACCCAGAGCCGGCGGCGGGTCCCGGCGTCCGGTCTCCGCCACCACCAGCGTGCGGGGCGCGATCCAGCCTGACGCGCGCAGCCGCGCCATGGCCTGCGGTACCAGCGCGGCGCCATAAGGCGGGTCTAGGAACACCAACCCGCACGGCGAACCCAGCGGCGCCGTCAGGACGTCAGCCGCCAGGACCCTGCAGCGATCCTGGGCACCGCACGCGGCAATGTTGGCTCGCAGCGCCGCCAGCGACGCTTGATCGTTCTCCATGAACGTCGCCTGCGCTGCGCCGCGCGACAGTGCCTCCAGTCCGAGTGCGCCCGAGCCGGCGAAGGCGTCGAGCACGATTGCGTCTTCCACCACGTCCGCCCCGGCCCACCGCGCGTGGATCAGCATGTCGAAGAGGGCCTGCCGGACACGATCCGCGGTCGGGCGGGTGCCAATCCCGGACGGAGCCTTGAGCGCGCGACCGCGCCAGCCACCGCCGACGATGCGCATCAGACGTCGCGCGGCATCTGGTCGCGCAGCACGCGCGCCGGCACTTCTTCGACCGCCCCGCGCGGCAACGTGCCAAGCTGGAATGGTCCGTAGGCGACTCGGATTAGCCGTGTCACTGCCAGGCCGAGATGCGCCATGACACGGCGCACCTCGCGGTTGCGCCCCTCGCGTAGCGCGACAGTCAGCCAGGCGTTGTCGCCTTTGACCGCGTCGAGGTCGGCCTCGATCGGGCCGTAGCGAACGCCCTCGACGGTCACGCCTCGGGACAGCGATGCGAGCAGGGGCCGCTCGGGGCGGCCGTGCACGCGCACGCGATAGCGGCGGATCCAGCCGGTTGCCGGGAGCTCCAGCCGGCGCGCGAGTGCGCCGTCGTTGGTCAGCAGCAGCAGGCCCTCGCTGGTCAGGTCAAGCCGGCCGACGCTGACCACGCGGGGCATGGCTGGCGGCAGCTTGTGGAAGACGGTCGGGCGGCCTTGCGGATCACGGTGCGTTGTCACCAAACCTGCGGGCTTGTGATAGCGCCAGAGTCGTGTGCGGTCCGGTGCGTCCACCACCGCGCCGTTCACCCGCACTATGTCGCCGGGCCCCACGAAGGAGGCCGGATGCGTCACAGTGGCGTCGTTCAGCTGCACGCGTCCTTCCGCCAGCATCCGCTCGGCGTCGCGCCGGCTGGCAACGCCGGCGCGTGCGAGCCACTTGGCGATGCGCTCGCCGCGCTCGCCGGTGTCGTCGGTCATTGCCGCGCAGCGGCGATCAGCGCCTCGAAGATGCGGTGGTCGCCGGGATCGATGTGGAACTCGGGGTGCCACTGCACGCCGAGGCAGAAACGGTAACGGCCATCCTCTATTCCCTCGATGACGTCGTCAGGTGCCGTTGCGTTGACCACGGCGTGTGGGCCGGGTTCGCGCACCGCCTGGTGATGTGAGGAGTTCACGCGCATGTCAGCTGCGCCAACAATGCGGTGCAGTAGGGTGCCTCGCTTGATGGTAACCGTGTGGCCGGGTTCGTGCCGCGGGTTCGGCTGCTCATGCTCCAGCGCATTGGCAACGCCGTCGGGTATGTGCTGGATCAGCGTGCCGCCTAGCGCCACGGCCAGGAGCTGCTGTCCGCCACAGATGCCCAGCACCGGCCTGTTGCGTTGCAGTGCGCTGAGCGTAAGCGCAAGCTCGGCCGCGGTGCGTGCTTGTTTCAGCGTCACGGTGGTATGCCGGTCGCCGGCGCCATAGAGCGCCGGGTCAACGTCGAACGCACCGCCAGTCACCACCAGCGCGTCAATGCGGTCGACGTAGTCGTCGGCGAGCGACGCATCGTGTGGCACCCCGAACGCCAAGCCACCGGCCGCGGAGATCGCTTCGGCATAATTCTGCCGGATCGCGTACCAACGATATTTCGAATATCCGCCCGGCTGCTCTGCATCGAGCGTCAGGCCGATGATGGGACGCCTTGTCATCGGGACATTGCCCAGCGTTTGCCATAGCCAGGCTTGGCCATGCCCCCCACGGCTTTGCCGCGGTGCACGACCGGGAGACGTGAGTGCTGGGCCGGCCGCTCTCCTGCGGCGGAGCATTGGCCCAACCCGCGGAGCAGGCAGCGCACCGAGCGGTTGGCCATGGCGTCGGAGTTACGCGAGCCCATGCCGCTTCGCCTCGGCCATCATTTCCTGCGCCAGAGGCAACATCGCGTAATCGACCATCGCACCCTGGTAGCTGACCGCGCCAAGCCCTGCTTTCTCTGCCGCTTCGAACGCTTGGAGCAACCCCTTGAAGTAGGTAACCTCGTCCGGTGTCGGTCGGTACATCGCGTTGGCGAGCGCAACGTGTGAGGGGTGCATCACTGCCACGCCGGAATAACCGACATCGCGCGCGCGGCGGATCAGCTTTTCCACCGCCGCGAGGTCGTTCATTGGCGTGCCGAAAATGCCGGCGATCGGATACGGTGCGCCGCCGGCGCGGCTATCCAGCACAAGCTTTGACGCGAGATAGAGTTGCTCCGTGCCCTCGAGTGTTGCGCGGAAGCCGAAGGCGCGGGCAAAGTCGCCGGATACCGGGCCGCTGATCGCGCCGTGGATGCCCTTCACGCGCGGGCTCGCCTTTGCCAAAGCACAGGCGTCGTACATGCCTTCGGGTGTCTCTGGCAGCGGCAGAATGGCGACACTGCCATGCTCCAGACCAGCGCGGCCTTCGCAATACGACAGGATATCGTGCAGCCGGCGGATTTCGTCGGCATGTGCGGCCTTTGGCAGCACGATGGCAGTGAGGCCTTCGGTCGTCGCGGCGGCGATTTCGCTCGGCGTGCGGTCGGACAGCGGATTGACGCGCACGATCGCACCGACATGGGCTGCGCGCAGCTCCGTGATCTCCTCGCGGAGAAGCGCCATCGCCTGGGATTTGAATTCCGGCGGGACGGAGTCCTCGATGTCCAGTACCGCGGCACCGGGGCAGACGCGGATCGCCTTGCCGACCCAGTCGCGGCGATGGGCGGGCACGAATAGAGCGGAACGGATGGGCCACATGGGAAGTCTCCTGCGCGGCGGTGGGTCTGCTATGTCGCGCGGAAGCGACCGTGGCAAGCCGCAGCCGCACTTTCGTCGTGGCCAGCCGTATGCTGGCCGCGCACGCCTTTGCGGTATACGCGCGGAACCGGGGCGCGGCTGGCCAGCACGAAGTCGGCCGTGACAGTAGAAGTTAGGGCAGTACCTTCCCAGGATTCATGATCCCCAGTGGATCCAGTGCGGCCTTGATCCGCTGCATCAGTGCGAGTTCGGCCCCGCCGCGCCAGTCAGGCATCATGTACGGCTTCAGCCTGCCGATCCCATGCTCCGCCGAAAAACTACCGTCGTGGACACGTACCACGTTGTTTACCGCATCCATCAGCACATGGTCCTGCGCCAGGAACCACGCCGGATCGCTGCTCACGGGTTGCTCGAGATTGAAGTGGATATTTCCGTCGCCTATGTGGCCGAACGGCACGATGCGGATGCCGGGCATGAGTCTCGTGCAGGCTTCGGTCGCGTCGCGGATGAATGCCGGCACCTTCGACACCGGCACCGACACGTCGTTTTTCACGCTGGCCCCTTCGCGCTTCTGCGCCTCGGAATGTTCCTCGCGCAGTCTCCAAATCGCCGCCCGCTGTGCTTCCGACTCGGCGATGACGGCGTCCTGCACAACCCCAGCATACAGTGCGTTTTCCAGTACGGATTCGAGTTCGGAACGAATGCCGCCGTCCGGCCGCGGCGTCGCGAGCTCCACCAGGACGTAAAACGGCGCGGGCGAAGCAAGCGGCAAAACCGCGCCCTCGATGTGCTTCAGCACGAATTCGGTGCCGAGACCTGACATCAACTCGAACGCGCTGATCGCCGCAGCGTCGTGCGCCTGGTAGCGCGTAAACAATTCCAGGGCGTCCTCCGGTGAGGCCACAGCACAGAAGGCGACAGCAATTTCACGCGGCCGCGGCACCAGTTTCAGCACCGCGGCGGTGATGATGCCGAGTGTGCCTTCCGATCCGACGAACAACTGGCGTAGGCAATAGCCGGTGTTGTCCTTGCGCAGCCGGCGCAGGCCGTTCCAGATCGTGCCGTCCGGCAACACGACTTCCACCCCGAGCACCAGATCGCGCGCGTTGCCGTAGCGCACCGTGTTGTTGCCGCCCGCGTTCACCGCCAGCACGCCGCCGATCTGCGCGCTGCCTTCCGAAGAGATGGACAGCGGCAGCATGCAGTTCGCGCCAATTGCGGTGTCCTGGGCCGCTTTTAGGGTGACGCCGGCCTCGAGGGTCATCGTCATGTCGATCGGATCAATGGCGCGGACGCGGTTGAGGCGGGACGTGCTGAGGACGAGCTGCGATCCGTCCTCCGCCGGCACGGCGCCGCCTACCATGGAGGTATTGCCGCCCTGCGGGACAATAGGCGTGCGCGTTTCGGCACAGAGGCGGACGACGTCGGCGAGTTCCTGCGTGGTGGCAGGGCGAATGACGGCTGGCGTGCGGCCCTGGTAGAGGCGACGCCAGTCCTGAGAGTATATCGCGGTGTCGGACGGGTCAGTCAGGATGCCACGGTCACCGACGATGGCACGAAGGGCGGAGAGCGGCGTCATTTAACGTCTCGCGCCCGAGGCGGGAGAGGTCGCCGAGCGAAGCGACGCAGCTGCAAGCGCCGCATTCAGCACGGTCTCTGTCGCGGCACCCTCAGCTTCGCCGCCGAGCAGGCAGACCTTCCCGGCCGCAAGCCGAAGAGGCTTTTCACTAATTCGGCACATTCTTGTTCAGCTCCTCCAACCACGTATCGGCGTTGCCGTCAGACGGCGCGCGCCAGTCGCCGCGCGGCGACAACGAACCGCCCGCACTGACCTTAGGCCCGTTGGGCATCGCGCTCCGCTTGAACTGGCTGAACGCGAAGAACCGCCGCAGGAACACCTCCAGCCACTTGCGTATCGCTGGCAGATCGTAAGCCCCGCGCCGTTCCGGCGGGAAATGCGGTGGCCAGTCGCCGCGATCCGTGTCTTCCCAAGCCTGCAATGCGAGGAATGCGATTTTCGAAGGCGCGTAGCCGTGGCGCAGCGTGTAGTAAAGCGTGAAGTCCTGCAGTGCGTACGGTCCGATCGAGGCTTCTGTGCTCTGTGGCGCATCGCCAGCCTCGGCAGGGATCAGTTCCGGGGAAATCTCTGTCGCCAGGATCGCGTCCAGCGTCTCCAGCACCTCCGGCTCAAACTGATGCGAGCCGATCACCCAGCGGATCAGGTGCTGAATCAGCGTCTTCGGCACGCCGGCGTTGACGTTGTAATGCGCCATCTGGTCACCAAC